>DNAU01000160.1:7799-7972 GCA_003491925.1 Chloroflexota bacterium | reverse complement strand
TCGGAGGATCGGGATGACCGCGATGGGTGCCTACATCGCGGTGGCGGTGCTGCTGCTGCTGGTCAAGGCGATCGAGCTGGGCTTCGGCCACTGACGGCGCCGGGCCGGCCGGGCGCGCCCCCGCCCGCCTGATGTGACAATGCGCGGATGGCGACCAGCGGCGCCCCCGGCCA
>DNAU01000160.1:7488-7721 GCA_003491925.1 Chloroflexota bacterium | reverse complement strand
CAGCTCCTCGGCGACGAGGAGCGGCTCGTCCAGGCGACCGTCCGCGACTTCGTCCGGGACCGCTTCCTCCCGCTCGTCGGCGAGCACTTCGAGGCGGGCACGTTCCCGCGCGACATCGTGCCGGAGATCGCCGGCCTCGGGCTGTTCGGGATGCATCTCGAGGGGTACGGCTGTGCCGGGACCTCGGCGGTCGCGTACGGGGTCGCCTGCGAGGAGCTGGAGGCGGGGGACAG
>DNAU01000160.1:0-7292 GCA_003491925.1 Chloroflexota bacterium | reverse complement strand
TGCTTCGGGCTGACCGAGCCCGACGCCGGCAGCGACCCGGCGGCGATGCGGACGCGGGCGCGCCGCTCCGGCGGCGACTGGGTCCTCTCGGGGACCAAGATGTGGATCACCAACGGGTCGATCGCCGACGTTGCGGTGGTCTGGGCGCAGACCGAGGAGGGGATCCGCGGCTTCCTGGTCGAGCGCGGCACCCCCGGCTTCTCCACCCGCGACATCGAGCACAAGCTCTCGCTGCGCGCCTCGATAACGTCCGAGCTGGTCCTCGACGAGGTGACCCTGCCGGATGCGGCCATGCTCCCGGGGGCGCGCGGCCTGGGCGCTCCGCTCTCCTGCCTCGACGAGGCCCGCTACGGCATCTGCTGGGGGGTGCTGGGCGCGGGCCGGACCTGCTTCGAGGCCGCGGTCGAGTACGCCCGCAGCCGGCAGGCCTTCGGCCGGCCGATCGCCCGCTTCCAGCTCACCCAGGCCAAGCTCGCCGAGATGGCCACGCGGCTGGTCCAGGGCCGCCTGGTCGCCCACCGGCTCGGCACCCTCAAGGACACCGGCCGGGCTCAGCCGGTCCAGGTGTCGCTCGCCAAGCGGGCCAACACCCGGATCGCCCTCGATGTGGCGCGCGAGGCCCGGACCATCCTCGGCGCCAACGGGATCACCCTCGACTATCCGGTCGCCCGCCACATGGCAAACCTGGAGGCGGTGCTCACCTACGAGGGGACCGAGGAGGTCCACAGCCTGATCCTGGGCAGGGCGATCACCGGCGAGGACGCCTTCCAGTAGCCCGGGGAGTGGCGGGCGCGCTGTAACGATCCGGCGCCGACCGGTGGCGCGGAGCCCCCACCCACGCCGGTGGCCTCAACAATCTCGGACTGACAACCATGAGCTTCTGGTTCTCGGTCCTGGAGGGGCTTGTCCTCGGAGCGGTCCTGATGGGGCTGGTCGGATTCACCGCGTACCGGGTGGGCTGCGCGCTGGCGCCGGATTCGGCGGACCTCCTGGAACGGATCGTGTTCGCCGGACTGGTCGGCGTCACCGGCTGGGTCGCCCTCCTCCAGGTCCTGGGCCTGATCGGCGTCCTCTGGCTCCCGGTCGTGGGCGTCTGCCTTGCCGTGCTCGCCGGGACCAGCCTGCTCGCGCTTCCCTCTCCGGCACCCCGGCTGGTCGTGGCCTCGTCCGTGCCCTGGGGCCTGGTCGCCGTCGCCGTGCCCTTCGCCGTGCTCGCCGCGGTCGAGGTGCTGTGGGGACCGCCGCTGTCCAACAGCTACGACACCCTCCACTACCACGTCGTCAACGCCGCCCACTACCTCGACAGCGGCACCATCCGCAGCCTGCCCTTCGCCCAGCCGGGCGACAACACCGGGGCGGCACCGGGCAACGGCAGCCTGCTGCTGCTCGCGGTCATGCTCCCCCTCCACAACGCCGGCCTGGTCGCCCTCCCCAACCTCCTCTGCGCGGGCCTGCTGATTGCGGTCACGGCACTGCTCTCCCGCGAGCTGGGTCGCGGGGCCTGGCCAGGGTTGGTGACCGGCCTGGTCATCGTGACCACCGTGTGCTTCTTCGAGACCCAGGTGCGGTCCGCGTACGACGACGCGGTCGGGCTTCTCGGGCTGCTGGCCGCGCTCCTCTTCGGCCTGCGGTCGGCGCGCAGCGGTGAGCGCCTCACCCTGTTGCTGGCGGGGTTGAGCCTGGGTCTGGCCGTTGGGACCAAGGGGTCGTACATCCTCCCGGGGGTCGCGGTGGCGGCGGTCGTGCTCTGGGCGCACCGCGCGCGCCCCGGTCGCGGCTGGGGGCTGGGGTTCATCGCCGCCACGCTCAGCCTCTGCGCCGCCTGGTACGTGCGCGATTGGATCATCACCGGCGACCCGCTCTTCCCGCAGACCGTGCGGATCGGCTCCAGATTGGTCTTCGCGGGTCTCAGCGGGAGCGCCGCCGCCTACTCCGGATACGACCAGTCCCTGGCCGGCGCCGTCGTCGCCGGGGGCGGTTCGGGTGTCGCACGCTGGCTGGGGCCGGCACTCCTCAACTTCGGGGTCTCGCTGGCGGCGCCGGCCACCTGCCTCGTGGTGATCTGGCTCCGCGGCCGCGCCCGGCTGGTGGCGGTCGCGGCCCTGGCCTGTGCCGTCGCGTACGCGGTGACCCCCTTCACCGGCTCCTCGGTGCCGTCCCAGCTGACCGGCGGGCTGCGCTTCCTGCTCCCCGCCGCGGCCCTCGGTGTGGTCGCCCTCGGCGCGGCCCTGCCGGACCGCTGGTTCCGGCTCTCCGCCGTGGTAACCCTGGCGGTCGACGCCATCCTGCTGATCGACGTCGAATGGTCAAACAACTTCGTCAGCGTGCCGCTCCTGGTGGTTGCCGTCGCCGTGACCGTGTGCGTGCTCGCCGCCATCCGCTGGCGGGGCGCTCTGCGCGCTCCAGCCCGCCGGCGCCCGGTTCGCGGGGCGGCCGCGTTGGCGGTCGCGATCCTGGCGGTCCTGGCCACGGCGCACCTGCAGCCGTCCACGAGCCCGACCCCCGTGCAGCGGGCCCTGGACACGGCGCGCAACCCGCACGCGCCGGTGGTCGTCATGGATGTCGGGGACGTGGCGACCATCCTCGGTCCCCAGCTCGACGTCGACGTCGTCGCCGCGGGTGACGGCCCCGTGGGCGCCGAGCGTCCGATCCGCGACCCGGCCCAGCTCACGCTGCGCATCGAGGCCCTCCATCCTGCCGCGGTGGTGGTCGGCAACGTGGCCGAGTTCAACGTCGTGCCGGCGACCTGGGCTCCCCCGGCGACCTGGCGCATGCTCGGGACCGAGGACGGCGCGGTCGTCTACGAGCCCTGAGCTCGGGGCGGCGGCCTCGGCGCACTGACGCGGCGAGCCCGCCCGGGCCCGGGGCCGCTCCCGGCTACCGGCGGCGTATCGTCGTCGACGTGGAACAGAGGGTTCTCGGCCGGACCGGGATCAGCGTCAGCGAGCTCTGCCTCGGGGCCATGATGTTCGGGGGCTGGGGCAACCCGGACCAGGACGAGTCGATCGGGATCATCCACCGGGCGCTCGACGCGGGCATCACCTTCATCGACACCGCCGACGTCTACTCGCAGGGCGAGTCCGAGGAGATCGTGGGGCGGGCCCTCGCCGGAGGGAGGCGGGACCAGGTGGTGCTCGCCACCAAGGTGCACGGCCAGATGGGCGACGACCCCAACGCCCAGGGCAACTCGCGCCGCTGGATCATCCGCGAGTGCGAGGCGAGCCTTCGGCGGCTGCGCACCGACTGGATCGACCTCTACCAGATCCACCGCCCCGACCCGAGCTGCGACATCGACGAGACGCTGGGTGCGCTCACCGACCTGGTCCGGGCCGGCAAGGTGCGCGCCATCGGCAGCTCCACCTTCCCCCCGTCGCAGATCGTCGAGGCCCAGTGGGTGGCCGAGCGCCGGGGCCGGGAGCGGTTCCTCTGCGAGCAGCCGCCGTACTCGATGCTCGTCCGGGGAGTCGAGGCCGAGGTGCTGCCCGTCTGCCAGCAGTACGGCATGGGCGTCATCCCCTGGGGGCCCCTGTGCGGCGGCTTCCTCTCCGGAGGCTACCGCCTCGGTCAGCCCGCACCCGGCAGCCTGCGCTCGCAGCGGCTGCCGCAGCGCTTCGACCTCTCGCTCCCGGGCAACCAGCGCAAGCTCGAGGCCGCCGACGCGCTGGCCCATCTCGCCGACCAGGCCGGGATCAGCCTCATCCACCTCGCCATCGCCTTCGTCCTCCGGCACCCGGCGGTCACCGCGGCGATCATCGGGCCGCGCACCATGGAGCATCTCGAGAGCCAGCTCGGTGCCGCCGACGTCACCCTCGACGAGGCCACCCTCGACCGCATCGACGAGATCGTGCCCCCTGGGACGAACGTCAATCCGGCCGATGCCGGCTGGGCCGCGCCCGATATCAGCGACAGCCGGTTGCGTCGCCGCTGAGGATCGCGCCTCTGCGGAAGCGGTAGCCCATAGCTGCGGGCGGCTGGCCGGTCGCGCACCCATCGCTCCAATCGTGTGGTCTCGTCGGCGCCGAGCTGGTCACGCCCGGCGCCGACCCGGTCACCCCGCTGTTCCTGGCGGTGCCGCTGCTCGCCCTCTTCGAGCTCTCCGTCCTGGTGCTGGCCCACCCTGAAGCGCTGAGCTCGCGGCGCGCCGCGACCCGCTTGGCACGCTACGACTCGCAGTTGTGCTCCGTCGCCCGCAGCGGGAGGCGGGGCTGGAACTCGCGACCCCCACCTTGGCGAGGTGGTGGTCTACTCGCGGCGCCAGTCCCTTCGCCATTGCGGAGAGCTGATGTGCTGAGCGCGCTCCCTCAAGCGATGGCGCGCGAGAACCTCCGGGCGCCGATCGCCACCCCCACGACCGCCAGGGCGGCCATGATCGCCAGCCCCTTGACCACGTCGATGGACCCGCCGTTGCCGTTGAAGACGTCGCGGGCGGCCGTCACCGCGTAGGAGAGCGGGTTGACCTGGGCGATGTGCTGCAGCCAGTCGGGGGCGAGCTGCAGCGGCAGCAGGACTCCGCTCAGCAGCAGGAGTGGGAGCGAGAGCGTGAAGACCAGCGGCGCGTACGAGTTCTCGTCCTTGAGGGCGAGCGCGGCAGAGTAGGCGAGCGACGACATCCCGAGCCCGATGAGGGCGACCAATCCGAGCATCACCAGCACACCGATCCAGGTCGGCTTGAGCCCGAAGGGGATCGCCAGCGCCAGCAGGATGATCGATTGGACGATGAGGGTGAGGAGGTCGCGGCCGGCCCGGCCCAGCAGCAGGGCGAGGCGGCTGACCGGGGTCACCCGGAAACGCTCGATCACTCCCGAGCGCAGCTCGTCGATCAGCCCGAAGCCCACGCCGCTGGCCCCGAAGAGGCCGAGCTGGATCAGCAACCCGGGCACGAAGACGTTGTAGGCGCCACCCGGCGGGAATCCGGGGATGTGCACCAGCGACTTGAGCAGGGGGGCGAAGAGGAGCAGGTAGAGCACCGGCTGGATGACCCCGATGATCACCCAGGCCGGGTTGCCGATGAAGATGAGGAAGTAGCGGACAAACATCAGCCAGGTGTCGCGGAGCAGCTTCACGATCGGTTCTCCATCTGGAAGGGAATCGCCGCGCTCATGGCGCCGTCTCGCGGAGCGAGCGCCCGGTCTGGCGGAAGAAGACGTCGTCAAGGCTCGGACGGTGGAGCGAGAGCGCCGACAGGGTCACCCCCGCGCCGTCGAGGAGCCGGATGATCTGGGGCATCGCAGTCTCGCCCCGGTCGACGTAGAGGCGCAGGGCGCCATCCTCCTCGGTCAGCTCACGAATGAAGTCCTGGCCCTTGAGGACGTCGCGGGCCCGCTCGGGCGGCCCCTCCGGCCCCACCAGGACCACGTCGCCGGCGATCTCCCGCTTCAGCTCCTCGGGCGTGCCCTCGGCGACGATCCTCCCGTGGTCGATGATGGCGATCCGGTCGCAGAGCGCGTCGGCCTCCTCCAGGTAGTGGGTGGTGAGGAAGACGGTGGTGCCGGATTCGCGCAGGCGGCGGACCTCGTCCCACATCCGAGCCCGGCTCTGGGGGTCGAGCCCGGTGGTGGGCTCGTCCAGGAAGAGGAGCTGGGGGAGGTGCATCAGCCCGATCCCGACGTCGAGGCGGCGCTTCTGGCCGCCGGAGTACGTCTTGGTCTTGCGGTCACCGCAGTCGGTGAGCTCGAGGGTCTCGAGCAGCTCCGCCGCCCGCTTGTCGGCGGCCGGCCCGCTCATCCCGTAGAGGCGTCCCTGGATGACCAGCTCGCGGCGCCCGCTGACCTCCGAGTAGCTGCTCCCCTCCTGGCTGACGTAACCGATCCGCTGGCGCACCTTGGCCGGCTCCCGGCGCAGGTCGCATCCGGCCACGGTCGCCTCGCCGCTGGTCACCGGGAGGAGCGTGGAGAGCATCCGGAGCGTGGTCGTCTTGCCGGCCCCGTTGGGGCCGAGGAAGCCGAAGGTCTGGCCGCCGGTCACGTCGAGGTCGACGCCGGCCACGGCCTCGACCGTCGACCGCCGACCCTTGAAGGTGCGGCGCAGCTGTCTGGTGTGGATCATCGGCGGGGATCTCCTCTCGTCGGCTCGGTCAGACTGGTTCGGAGACCGGCCCGTGGTGGCGTCCTCGCCGGGCGGCCTCGTGATCATGCATGGCTGCGAAGTGGGCGCGGAGGATCTCCTCGTCCCAGACCAGCCGGCCTGAGCGCATGTCCTCCAGCAGCGCGAGGACCCAGCGCAGCTCGGCTTCGCGGAGGGCTCGCTCGTGCTCGTCCTCGAGCAGGACGATGCGGGGGAGGTGCATCTCCTGGTCCAGGGCCGACGACGCCTCGTCGCGCGCCGCCAGCTCGGCCCGGAGTTCCACCACCCGGTGCTGGAGCGCATCCGCGGCCCGATCCTGGGGCAGGTAGGCGAGCATGCCGACGGCGGCGGTGAAGGCGAGGTGCTCTGGGGCCGGCCGCTCCAGGACGTCCTGGAGCCAGTCCTCGAGCGCCTCGTGCCCCTCGGGGGTGATCCGGTAGACGGTGCGCTCCGGCCGCCGCCCTTCGCGAGTGGTCTCGACCGGCTCGATCCAGCCGGCCGCCTCGAGCTCCTCGATGGCCCGGTAGAGGGCCCGCATCTTGCCCTCGGCGTAGTCCTTGCGCCGGTCGTGCATCAGCCGCTGCATCTCGTACGGGTGCAGGGGTCGCTCGGTGAGCAGGGCGAGCGCGGTCAGGGCGATCATCCCCTGGGCCGGCCTGGCTATGCGCATCGACATATTGCGCATCGCACTATAGCACAGCGCCGAAAGCGGTCAAGGGGCGAGGGGGACCTCGCCGCGCGACCGCTAGACTTCCGTCCGATGGACCTCGACTCGGCCAGCCTGCAGGCCGTCGAGATGGTGCGGCGCTGGGAGGCGGGCTGGTCGCCGGTCGTCGCCCACCCCTCCGTGGACGTGAGCGCGGAGCGGGCGGCCCGGGTGCTCGACGAGCTCGCCCGGCGGCTGGGCGACAACTACCCCTTCTTCCACCCCAGCTACGCCGGCCAGATGCTCAAGCCGCCCCACCCGGCGGCCGCGGCCGCCTACCTGATGGCGATGCTCATCAATCCCAACAACCACGCGCTCGACGGGGGACCGGCGACGGCGGCGCTGGAGCGCGAGGCGGTGGCGGCCATCGCGGCGATGTTCCACTACCCCGAGGCCTTCCTGGGCCACCTGACCTCCAGCGGCACGATCGCCAACCTGGAGGCCCTCTTCGTGGCCCGCGAGCTCCGGCCCGGCGCGGCCATCGCCTTCAGCGAGGAGAGCCACTACACCCACGAGCGGATGT
>DNAU01000314.1:10202-10354 GCA_003491925.1 Chloroflexota bacterium | reverse complement strand
CGCAGGTCCCAGATCCGGCAGGCGAAGTCGAGGTTGTGACTGTCGTGGACCTTGGAGAGGTGGTAGATCGACCCCGGCTGCTTCGGGTAGAGCATCCGGTCGCGGCGACCGTTGTGGTCGATCTCGATGAACCCCTCCTCGATGTCGATGTT
>DNAU01000314.1:0-10143 GCA_003491925.1 Chloroflexota bacterium | reverse complement strand
CCCTCCTCGATGTCGATGTTGGGGGTCCCGTACTCGCCCATCGTCCCCAGCTTGATGAGGTGGCAGTCGGGGGCCAGGTCGCGCACCGCGTAGAGGACGTTGAGGGTGCCCACCACGTTGTTGACCTGCGTCTCCACGCCGTGGCGCGGGCTGATCATCGAGTAGGGTGCCGAGCGCTGCTCGGCGAAGTGCACGATCGCGTCCGGGGCGGTGGTGCGGATCAACCGCTCCACTGCGGCCGCGTCGCAGAGGTCGATCTGGTGCCACCCGACCTTCCGCGCGCTCTCGGCCTGCCAGCGGGCCAGGCGGTCCCCAATCGAGGCGATCGGCGTGAGGCTGTCGGTTCCGCATTCCTCATCCCAGCGCCGCCGCACCAGGCTGTCGACCCCGATGACGTCGTGGCCGCGGGCGGAGAGGTGAAGGGCAGTCGGCCACCCCAGGTAGCCGTCGGCCCCGAGGACCGCGATGCGCATTGCTGTCTCCCCATGGTGGCCGGCCGGGCCAACCCCGTCCGGCATGGTCCGTGCGAGCTAGGTTGCGAAGTGGCGATGGGTCCGGGCGAGACCCTCGGACAGAGCAGTTTGAGGCTTCCACCCCATCAATCGCTCGGCGCGGCCGGCGTCGAGGCAGGCGCGCGCCACCTCCCCGGCCCGGGCGGGCTGGTAGTCGGGGGCGACCTCCGCCCCGGCGACCCGGATCAGCCCCTCCACCACCTCACGGACGCTGGTCTCACGGCCGGTGCCGACGTTCAGCGGCCCCTCGGCGGAGCTGAGCAGCGCCGCCCGGGTGGCGGCGGCCACGTCGGCCACGTAGACGAAGTCGCGGGTCTGGGAGCCGTCGCCGTAGATCACCGGGCGCAACCCCTGGACCAGCCGGGTGGAGGAGATCGCGACCACCCCCGCCTCCCCGGTCCCGTCCTGACGCGGTCCGTAGACGTTGCCGTAACGCAGGGCGACCGTGCGCACTCCCCGCGGGCGGTAGGTCCAGAGATAGGTCTCCTCGCAGAGCTTCTCGGCTCCGTACGCGGATCGCGGCGCCGGGACCAGCTCCTCGGACGCCGGCAGGCGCACGGCGTCGCCGTACACGGCCCCCCCCGATGAGGCGATGACGATGGCCTCGCAGCCTGCCCGGGCGGCCGCGTCGAAGCAGGCCACCGAGCTGGCCAGGACCCGCCGGACGTGATCCCCGGGATCGCGCAGAGCCCGGTTCACGCCGCCCTTGGCGGCGAGGTGGACCAGCGCCTGGGGACGGAAGCGGGCCAGGGCGCCGGCGGCCTCGGGCCCCCCGGCGTCGGCCTCGACCACCTCGACCGTCGACGGGGCCGAGACGCCGCAGGGATGGGAGAGGTCGTCGATGACGAGCACCGAGACCTGGTCCGCGGCGAGCAGCTCCACCAGGTGGCTGCCGATGAAGCCCGCGCCTCCGACCACGGCGACCCGGGCGGGAGCGGAGCCGCTTCCCGCCTCGCCCGGTCCGGCCGCGGCGGCGTCCCCGGTGGCCGTCACGGGTGCGTCGCGACCGTGGCCTCGTCCGGGATCCGGGGCCGCCCCAGGAGCATGATCCCCACCGCCCCGGCGATGCCCAGGGGAAGGGTCATGGCGAGCCGCACCAGGACCGTGACCGCCACCGCGTCCACCTTGCCGAGTCCACCGGCAACCAGCAGCGCCGCGGTGGTGACGTCGGCGGCACCGATGCCGAAGGGAAGCGTCGACACGCTCCCGATCACCTGGGAGATGCAGTACGCGGCGATCGCGACCCCCAGGGAGACGCCGGCACCGACCCCCCAGACCAGCACCAGCACCTGGAGGCCGCTGATCACGAAGATCACCAGGCTGTAGAACGCGAAGATCGAGCCGACCCGCCAGGCCAGCCCGAGCTCCTCGAGGCGCACCAGCGAGCGCAGGATGCCGGCCACCAGCCCGTGGCGCTCGGTGGGGATGGTTGCCCCGAACCAGTGGCGGGTGGCCAGGCTGACCCACCACGGGGCGGCGACGACCACCAGGCCCGCCACCGCCAGGCCCGCTGCCGCCAGCACCGGAAGGTAGATCGCGGCGGCGAGAATCCCGCCGACGACACCCAGCTGGACGATCGTGACCAGGCGCTCGTAGACGACGGTTGCGACCCCCGCGCTGACCGGCACCCGGTCGTGGTTGCGCCACAGATAGGGGCGCGAGAGGTCGCCGCTCGCCGCCGGGGTCAGCCAGCTCAGGGTCTGTCCGGCGAGGTCCACCCAGTTCATCCGGACGAAGGGCACGTGGTGACCGAGGCGCCTGAGCAGGATCTGGGACCGCCGGGCGCGGAGCAGGGTGGTGGCGAGGTTGAGGGCGATCGCCACCCCCACCAGCCTCCAGGAGACGTGACCGGCCTTGCTGACCACCTGAGCCGGGTTGACCTTGCGGACCAGGCCGTAGATCACCGCGGCGCTGATCAGGAGGACGACCAGTTGGAGCCCGGCCAGCAGCAGCCGCCGCCGCATCGTGGCGTGGCGTGGCCTGGCCGTCGACACCACTCCGGTGGGCTCGGAGGGGGCGGGGAGGCGGATCGTCAGGTCATCGGAGGGCGCACCGTCGCGCCCGCGCCAGACCGCGTCGGCCGCGGACTTCGCGGTCAAGAAATCTCCCCATTCGTCCGTATCGAGATCGGCAAGATGCTGATCATCCGAACCTTACAAGAGCGTTACCACTCTCGGCCCGGAACGGACGTTTGCCTGACCGGTGCCGCAGTGGTCGCGTCGGCACCCTCCGCCTCATCGACCCGAAAGGTTTCCCCGCCTAGGCTGGGGCCATGGCGGTGGTCCCGATCATCCTCCTGCTGGTCGCCGGTGCCGTGATCGCGGGCGCCCAGCTGATGGTCCAGACCGATTCACTCGTGCTCAGCCTGCTGATGCTGGTCCCGCTCGTGCCCGCCATCCTGCTGAGCCGCCTTCGATCAGCGCCCAGCCGGCTCACCGCGCTGCAAGCCGGGCCCGACCTCCCCCGACGGATGCGGGGAGGTGTATGAAAGCGAGTCGATGAAGGGCAATCCGTGATGGGCTTCCTGCACCGCTCCGTCAAGCCGCCCAAACCGCGTCCCGGCGCCGGGCTGCGGCCGGTCTGCCCGATCTGCGAGCGCCCGATGGAGCGCCGTGGCTCCACGGTCTGGATGTGCCCCGACTTCCCCCGGTGCCCCGGGGCGATCGCCGCCGACTGATCTGGCGGCGCGGTCCTCTCGGCCCCGATCTCGTCGAACGCGTCCGCGAGCTCGGACGCCGGAGGATCTGGGACCGGCGACTACCCCCGCGGCTCTCCGCCCGTCGCGGCGGCCGCGGGCGGCTCCGCGTCGCCCATCCGCTCCATCGCCCGTCGGGCCACGGCGGTGCCGCCGGCGGCTGCCGCGGTGGTGGCTGCGCGCAGGGCCACGCGCTGCCAGAGCGGCCCGTTCTCCTTGCGGCGCCGGCCCAGCTCCTTGCGGATCTCCTCGAGCTGGGCGGCCACGTCGTCGAGTGAGGTCACGACGACCGGGGGGGCCTCCTTCCAGCGGCCCCGCGAGCGCAGGACCAGCACCGAGACCGTGACGGCGATGGCCACCGTCCCGATGATCGCGTAGCGGACTCCGTCCCGCCGGAGCCGTGCCCGCCAGTCGAGCTCCTCTCGGACCCGGGACTCGAGAGCGGAGACGTGAGCCGCAAGCGCCTGCTTGCTCAGCTCCCGTTCGCGTTCGGCTTCAGCAACTCCCTGACCCACTCCAGGTCCTCCTTCACGGTGGCTCCGACCCTGCGCCCCTCGGCGATCGTCCTCCTCACCATCCGGTACCCGAGGCCGCCGAGGACGCCGACGATCACGAGCAGCAGGCCCGCCATGATCAGCCAGCCCAGCCAGGGGTGGTGGAGGGCCCCGCCGATGGCCTCGGCGGCGGCTCCGAGGAGGAGGACGGCGCTCAGGAGGAGGCCGACGGCGGCGGCGGCGAGCAGGCCGGCCGCGAGCGCGGCGCGCTTGGCCGCCGCGCTGCCCTCCGCTCTGGCCAGCCCCATCTCGGCACGGACGAACCGCAGCCCGTCGGCCAGGATCTGCCGCAGCGACGCGATCACGTCGGCGCGCGGGGAGGCGGCGGGAGGGGCGTCCTGACTGGCCATCAGCAGAGCTTCGCAGACCCGCACCGGGTGCTGCCGTCAACCCGGCCGGTCATATCTTCAGGGCCGCGACGTCGATGTCCTCGAGACCCTCGGGCGGGGGGATCCCGTGCTCGTGCAGCGCCTTGAGCAGCACCAGGACGTAGCGGACACCGGTGAGGTTGACCCCGTGCTGGCGGGTCAGGCTCTGGATGGTCTGGAGCTTGTAGATGTCGCGCTGGGAGAAGCGTCGGCGGTTCGTCGAGGTCCGCTGCGGCACCACCAGCCCCATGTTCTCGTACATCATGAGGGTGCGCGGATGGGTCTCCAGGATCTCGGCCGCCACGCTGATGGTGTAGATGGGCTTGTCCAGGCCGGGTGAGCCGGGCAGCGCCCCGCCGCCGGGACCGCCCCTGGCTACTCCTTCAGCCACTCGTTGATCCCCTCCGAGATCGCCAGGGGCGACGTCTGCGCCTTGACCAGGAACTCCAGCGCACCCAGCTTGAGGCCCCGATCCACCAGGTCCTTCTCGCCGAAGTTGCTCAGGATGATCACCGGGGTCTCAGCCGTGGGGCCGTGCCGTCGCAGCTCCTGGAGCACCTCGAAACCGTCCTTCTTGGGCAGGCGAACGTCGAGGAAGACGATGTCCGGCAGGAGCTCCTTCGCCCGCTCGAGGCCTTCGGCGCCATCGAGTGCCACGTGGACGCGATAGCCGTCCAGCTCCAGCTTGGTCCGGTACATCTCCAGGGTGTCCCGGTCGTCCTCGATCAGGAGGACGTCGATCAACGCGTCCTCGTCCGCCATCGGCTCCGCCTGTCCTCCCTTGCGTGACCTCCCGGCGATCCGGAAGCCTCTCGGGAGTATAGCGGGGGGACACCCCCAGTTCCGAATGGGCGGGCGTGATGCGCCGGTCCCAATCGGATAGCGGTGGGGACTGTGCGGAGGCCGCCACAGCCGGGCTCCCGCGCCTGCGCGGTCGATCCGAGCGGGCCGACCGATCTAGCTCAGATGCGCACGTGCGCGATGTCGACGTCCGCCAGGAACTCCGGCCGCGGGATCCGATGGGCGTCCAGGGTCTGGAGGAGCCGGATCACGTAGCGAGCCGCGTTGAGGTTGAGCCCGTGCGTCTTGGTCAACCGCTGGATGGCCTGGAGGGTAAGCAGGTCGCGCTGGCTGTAGCGGCGCCGGTTGGTGGGGGTGCGGTGCGGGACCACCATGCCCAGGTGCTCGTACATGATCAGGGTCCGAGGGTGGACCGCGAGGATCTCCGCCGCGACGCTGATGGTGTAGATCGGCTTGTCGAGGCTGAGCCTCGCCGTATCGGAGCTTGCGGCCTGTGTCACTGCGGCCACCGTGGTCACCTCCGCGCCAGGGGCGCCTGGCGGTCGCGGCCCGAGGGCCCGGAGCCCCGCGCCTCGCGCCTCGCGCCTCGCGCCTCCCGAATGGTAGTCGCTGCCGTCCGGGAGGAGGGCACCCGCGGTCGGGAGCTCACCCACCGACCGCCAGCGGGGCGGGGCTCCGGATCGAGCGGCGCCCGGATCGGTGAGAGCCCCCGCCGGCGTGCCACCATTAGCGGCCGTGTTCTCCCCCCCTCCGCCGGCCGCGTCGCGGTCCGGCCCCCGGCCCCACCCCGCCGGCGTAACCCTCGCGCCCGCCCTCCCGTTGAACGTCGGTGATGGCTGACACCCCCCGACCCTCCGCGCCCAGCGGGCTCGACGACCTCGCGGTTCGGGAGCGCTGGCTGAGGCAAAGGCGGGCCCGCGCTTTCGCGGCCCGGCGCTCCGGGCTGATCGCCCTCTGGGTGGCCGTCGCCGCGGTGGTCGCCTGGCTCTTTGTGGCCGGCTTCGCCGGCCTGGGGCACTAGCGCCGCTCATCTCGGTCCAGCTCGGCGTCGGCTCCATGCTGCGAGGACGCCGGCCCGTGGGGTCGCCCCCGGGCACGCCCGTCAATGCGCTCCCTCCCTCCACGCAGGGGGACCGCCGCTCCCTGATCTGGACGGCCTGAGCGGTGCGCCACGGACCGCGGCCTAGCCGATCAGCTCCCTGAGGTCCTGCAGCTGGTTGCCGATCCAGCGGGTGACGTCGTTGCTCCGGATCACCTCCCTCATCTTCTCGGCACGCGCCGCCTTCTGGGGTTCGTCCATCACCAGGCCGAGGAGCAGGGCCTCCGCCGTCTCATCGATGTCGAAGGGGTTGACGGTGAGGGCGAAGTCACCGATCTCCTCATGCGCGCCGGCGTTCTCGCTGAGGACCAGCACCCCGTGGCGCGTGTTGCAGAGGGGCCCCTCCTTGGCCACCAGGTTCATGCCGTCGTAGATCGGGTTGACGAGCAGGACGTCGTAGGCCTTGTAGGCGGCGATCGCCTTGTGCATGTTGTCCTCGACCTCGACCCGGATCGGAGTCCAGCCTCCCCTGGAGAACCTGCGGTTGATCCTCGCCGCTGTCGAGAGCACGCTGCCCAGATAGGAGCGGTAGTCGCCGATGTCCTGGCGGCTGGGCTGCAGGAAGGCCCAGAACTGGACCCGGCGGTGGAGATCGGCGTTGGTCTCCAGCATCCGCTCGTAGGCGAGGAAGCCGCGGACGATGTTCTTGCTGAGGTCGGTGCGGTCCACGCGCAGGATCAGCTTCTCCGGCCGCCAGGAGGCGATCCGGCGTTCCTCATCGAGCACCCTGGGGTCCTGCGCCTGCTCGGCGAAGCCGGGGATGTCGATGCTGATGGGGTAGTGGCGGACCCACACCGCCCGGCCCTGGTAGTAGACGGTGCGTTCCCGGAAGTCGACGCCCAGGCCCAGGTTCTCCTCGCAGGTGAGCAGGAAGTTGCGCACGTCGCGGCTGGTCTGGAATCCGACGATGTCGTTGCCCAGCAGCCCGTGGACGATCTCGTCCCGGATCGGCTTGGGCAGGATCTTCCAGTACTGGGGCGTGGGCCATGGGATGTGGACGAAGTGCTGGAGCTTCACCTCGGGCACCAGCTCGCGCACCATCCGCGCGACCAGGTACAGCTGGTAATCCTGGATCAGTACCAGCGGCGGCCGGTCGCTCGCCGCCGCCTCGCGGGCGACGCGCTCGGCGAACATCCGGTTGACGGCGACGTACCCCTCGCGCCAGGCGTGACGGGTGGAGGCCCCCACCAGGGGCTCCCGGGCGAGATCCCAGAGGTAGTGCTGGATGAACCAGAGCAGCGGGTTGCTGATGACGTTGTAGTAGAGGTCGTAGGCCTCCGGCGCAGGCTGGATGAAGGCGACCCGGTACTCGGCCCCGTCCGCGGTCCGGAGCTCGGCGGGATCGCCGCGTGCGGCGAGGTTCAGGTCCTGCTCGTCGCGAGCCGCAGCCACCCAGAGCGCCCCGGTCTCGGTTGCCAGCGACGAGAGCGCGGTGACCAGGCCGCCCGCACCCTTCACCAGCCTCTCTGGGCGTCCCAGCAGCGGGTCCTCCGGCTCCAGCACCAGCGGAGCCCGGTTGGCGACGATGATCGGCCGCACGTGGCGGAGCAGGCGGCGCGTGTAGGGCTGGAGCGCTGGCAGTGTCGGTCTCCTCTGCGGCGGAGGGCGTTCGGTCCCGGCGCCCCGGACGCCCCGGAGCCGCCGTCGATCGACGCCGATGCGACGCTATCAGTCTGGGACCCCCGTGCGGGGACGGGGCCGGGTCGCCGCCTCCATCGCGGCCGTCCGTCCGAGCCCGACCCGTCCGCCGCCCCTCACGCCGCTGCCCGCTGGACACCAGGCCGGCCAGCTAGACTCGGCCCATGGTGCGTCCTGCGGGTCGGCGGTGGGCTCCCGGTGGACGTGACGCCGGCGGAGTGGCGCTCGCCGTCCCGCCTTCGGAGGTCTGAGCGGTCGCCGTGTCCTTCTTCGGACGCCTCTTCGGGTCCAGCCCGGCTCCCACGCCGCCCAACACGGTGATCGTCGCCGACGACCTGGTTAACCGCCTCACCGCCTCGGGGACCCCGCTGGGCGAGGCCGTCGACGCTGCGCTGCGACGTCAGCTCGACTCCGAGCGCCGCGCCGCCGAGGCGGAGATGCGGGGAGAGAAGATCCCCTTCTGGCTGCGCCGGGAAGGGGGAGGCTCGGGCGAGATGGAGGACGCCCTCCGTGACCGGATCGCGCAGCGGCGGGGCGGCGAGGAAGATCGCTGACCGGTGGGGCGGGCGCCCCCGCCCGGATCCCCGTGCCTGACGGGGTGGGCCCCGGACCCCTCACCGAGCCGGGCGGGCCCCTCCGCCGCCTGCTGCTCGCCCTGGTCGGCCTGGTGGCCCTGCTCGTCTACGGGACCGCCGGGTACATGGTGATCGAGCGTTGGGGCTTCCTCGACGCGCTCTTCATGACGGTCATCACGGTGAGCACGGTCGGCTTCCAGGAGGTGCACCGCCTGAACGCGGCCGGCGAGGCCTTCACCATCTCCGTGATCGTCCTCGGGGTGATCGGTTTCCTCTACGCCTTCGGGATGCTCGTGGAGCTATTGTCGAGCGGCCATCTGCAGGGGCACCGGAGGGTTCGTCAGGTGCAGCGCCGGCTGGACGCATTGCGGGATCACGTGATCATCTGCGGGTACGGCCGCACCGGACGGCAGGCGGCCATCGAGCTCACCCAGTCCCAGCAGCAGTTCGTGGTCATCGAGTGGAACCCGGACGGGCTCGCCAACGTGGAGCAGGACAGGGTCCTCCACGTCCTCGGCGACGCCTCCGACGACGAGGTCCTGGAGCGGGCCGGGATCGGCCGCGCCCGGGCCCTGATCAGCGCCGTCGACTCCGACGAGCGCAACGTCTACATCGTGCTCACCGCGCGCTCGCTCCGGCCCGACATCTACATCGTCGCCCGGTCATCCCACCCCGACTCCGCCGAGAAGCTGCGCCGCGCCGGCGCCGACCGGGTGGTCAGCCCGTACACGCTGAGCGGCCGGCGGATGGCGGCACTGGCGATGCAGCCGGCGGTGGTGGACACCTTCGACCTGCTGGTCGGCGGCGCCGACAGCTCGATGCGGGTCGAGGAGCTGGTGGTGGGCGCTGATGCGAGGCGCGCACGCACCGCCGCCGACCTGCGCCGCTCCGGGGCGGTGCTGCTCGCTCTGCGGTCCGGCGACGGCGCGCTGCGGGTCGGTCCCAGCGACGAGGATGTGCTCCGCCCCGACGACATCGTGGTGGCGATGGGCACCCGCGCCCAGCTCACCGCTCTCGCCGCGGCGCTGGGGCCCGCATCGGCCGGCCACTGAGCCCGGGCCATTCGCGGCGCATCAGGTGGCGATCAGCGACTCCATCTCCGCCAGCGCCGCCGCCCGCTCCGGGTCGGCGAAGTGCTTCCGGGCCGGCTCGAGGCGCTCGATCAGCCGGTCGGCCAGGGCGGTCTTGGCATCCATCGGATGGAGGGCGCCCGAGGCGTAGGCGTCGCGCACCTCCTGAATGGAGGAGAAGGTGACCGGGCCGCCGTTCTCCGGCCGGCGCTCGACCCGGAGCTCCGTGTCCCCGAGACCGAAGCAGAGCCGCTCGATCCAGTCGATCACCGGGTTGAGCTCCACCTCCCCCGGAGGACAGAACGCGGAGCGCAGCTTGGCCCTGATCTGATCGGGGGGGTCGTGGACGAACACCGCCGACTTGGGCTTGGACTTGCTCATCTTCATGGCCGCCGGCGCGTCGGCACGCTCCTCCGGAGGCACCGGCCAGCGGTCCGGCTTGAGCAGCCCGGGGAGCAGCGGGTGGTGCGCGGCCAGCGGCTTGATGGCGGTGCCGGCGGCGTCGCGGAGCGTATTGATCCTGATCTTGGTCGCCACGTCGCGGGCGACCACGTGGGCCTTGCGCTGGTCCATCCCGGCCTGGGCGATGTGCACCCCGAGGGCGAAGATGTCGGCCGCCTGCATCGCCGGGTAGATGAGCTTGGCGAAGTCGTGCTGCTCCCCCTCCTTCCGGCCCAGGATGGTGATGCTCCGCTGCATCCGGGCCACCGAGGTGTGCTTGGCGACCTCGATCACCGTGGCCCAGTAGTCGCGGGCAGGGTCTGCGTAGACGTCAGAGGCGAGGATGAGGCGAAGCGCCGCCGGGTCGCCGCCGACGCAGAGCAGCGAGGC
>DNAU01000193.1 GCA_003491925.1 Chloroflexota bacterium | reverse complement strand
ACCGGGCCAGCGCTGCGGGCCGAGGGCGTCCCGCCGCACCCCGAAATGCCCGGTCTCATCGAAACAATCAAGCCGTCGAAGCTGCTTGATTCGACAATTCCAGGATCAGGGACTCGGCGGCTCTCGATAGATCGCCGGGCGCCTCGACGTCCCTGAGAGGGCTTGTGCAAGCCCCCCCAAGGCTAGCAAGATGCCCCTGGCGCTTCGGCCAGCCACCCCTCGCTGCCGCGTCACAGCGTGGCAGGCTTGGCAGGGATGGCCGGACGGGGCGCGTCGCAGGAGGAGAAGTGATGCCAGTCGAGCCCACACCCGGTACCGAGGCTCTGAAGGAGCCATGCAAGAAGCGGCATTTCGAGGCCAGGTGGCCGAAGCAGGAGAAGGAGTGCGGTGGGACCTGCATGCTGGGGACTGTTGTTCACCGCTGGCATGTCTGCAGCGTCTGCGTCAACGAGGCAGAGGAGCCGTTCCATCCCGCCTGGAGGGACCACTAGCCCCGGGGGGCTGGCCGGGCCAGCACCCACTGGGTCGGCTCAGGCGGGTCGTAGGCGCAGAACGTCCCGGTTCGCACTGAGTGGCGCAGATGACGACCTAGCTGCGGGTGCGCCGTCTCGGCCCGGTCGATGGCGTCGCGGATCCGCCACGTGACGGCCTTGCGGGCCCGTTCCGCCGGGTCGAGGGCTCGACGCGCCTTGCCGTGAAGGCCCACCGCCCCGGCCAGCTCGCTGAGCAGGAAGCTCCGTTCCTCGCGAATCCGGGCGGCGCGCTCGATGTCGTTGGCTGAGGTCGCCTCTTCGAGCTCCTCCTCGAGGTCGGCGAGCCGGGCCCGGTACTGCTGTCGGGCCTCGTGGTCGATCACCTCACCGGCGTCACCCTCTTGGGCAAAGCCGATCGAGGCGAGGTCAGCCGGCCGCTGAGCACTCCGTCCCGGGCTCACCCCGATGAGCTCGACCGCGGCCAGCTCGGTCCCCCTGGCGCCAAGGAGCCGGGCGATGTCACGCATACCCTTGACATCCTTGAGCCTGACGGTCAAGCCGGCGAAGCTCACCGACCAGAACTCTCCCTCCTGCACAAAGACGTTGGCGGGAGGTGGTGGGGACGGTCTCAGGTCAGCAGCCGCATGGTGGACGTCCCCAGGCCCCGCCACCCACCGCTGAGGCACCACCAGGGTCTCGCCGTCTGCGAGATCTGCGTGAAGTCCGCGCTCCCTGAGCCAGTCTCGGGCGCTCTGCGTCGCGCCACCGCGAATCACGATCGCCTGAGCGGCCGCTGCCGTTCCTGGAGCGCTGGCCGCGGCAGCGGTGATCGGCGTCGCTCCACTCGCCGGAGCCATCTCGACGGTCACCGGGGCGTCGAGCAAGCGCGCCTTGTCGCGCAGTCCGACGGCGAGACGGAGGGCATCGACCCAGCCCTCGTCGGCGGTTGTTCGATCGAAGGTGGCCGTGAAGGGCACGCTGAGGCTCAGGCACACTCCGTGGCACCGCCTGGTCTCCTTGGCCGCCCATTCCCAGAGCTCGCGCGCCTGAGCTGGCCCAGCCGCGCTGACGATCGGGCCGGACAGGGCGGCTTCGAACTGCGCCTCCAGCGGGACCATGAAGGCGCCCGCGGGCGCGGGCGCCTCCGTAATTCCCAATTCCGCACGCAGCTCTCGCGCGTGGCGCACGAGCAGGGCGACGCCCCGCCGCTCTGCCTCGGTCTCCACCCTGCTGAGCTGGTCCGCCACCTCGGCGAGACGACCGGTGGCCGTGCTTGCTCGGGCCAGCAGCAGCCGGGTTCGGAGTTCCTCCCATCGCTCCCCGGCGTCCGCGAATGCCCCGCAGAGCCCTGCCAGCAGGGGGAGGGCGTCCGCCGCGCGGCTCTCGGCGATGGCGAGGCGCGCCCGGGCGCGCTGCAGATACGCGTCCCGACCGGGGCCGCGGAAATGGCGGCCGTGATCCACCAGGCCCCGGGCGTCGCCGAGGCGGCCGACCGACAGGAACGCCTCGACGGCCGCCTCCGAGACCACGGCCTCGACCTCCTCGCCGGCGGCGCGCAGGCCGGCATCGGCGACCTCGGCAGCCGCGCGGGGGTTGTGCCCGGCCAGCTCGAGGATCACGCCCAGCGGCAGCAGCCATTCGATGGCGGCCGGGCTCGCTTCGGCTGGTGGCGGGAGCTCTGACCGCGCCTCGGCAAGCTCATCGGCCGCCAGATGGACGGCTCCCCCGAGCACCCTCACCTCTTCGAGGAGCAGCCGGTGGCCGGTGCGGTTGACCAGCGTCGAGGCCGCCTCGAGGTGCCTTCTGCAATCGGCAAGCTCGCAGGCGTCGAAGGCGACCGTCGCCTCCAGGCACCTGGCCACGATCTCATCTGCCGGCGAGATGCCCGGCAGCGAACGGAAGGTCTGCATCAGAGCGGGTATCTCGGGGTTGCGCAGGGCATGGTTGCGCACGCTCATGTCGAGACGGAGGACGGCCGCTGCGGCCCAGTACATCCGCTTCTCCGTCGCATCCCGCCAGCTACTCTCGAGGAGCCGGAAACCCTCATCGACCTCGCCCAGATGCGCCGTGGCCGCGCCCAGGTACGCCCTCGCCCAGACGCCGACGAGGTCGGCGCCCGCTGCGTCCGCGACCGCGATGGTGCGCTCCGCCATCGCCTTGGCGCCTCGGTTGTCACAACGGCTCCAGCGCAGGCGGGCGAGACGGAGGTGGACCATCGCCTGGTCCTCGTTGGGGGGGAGAGCTTCGAGGATGCTGAGGGCACGCTGGTACTCGAGCTCCTCCTCGCGGATGCGTCCCTGGTCGTGCAGGCAGGCGCCGATCAGCTGGCGGCATCGGGCTGCGCCGGCAGGCTCATCGACCGCGGTCAGGGTCTCGGCCGCCTGGCGGAGATAGCGCTCCGCGGCGAGAGGCTGGCCGCTCCTCCAAAGGGCTTCGCCGAGCTGCTCCAGCAGCCGCCCCCGCTGCTCAGGGACGTTCACGTGCGGCATCAGCCGCTCATAGAGTTCCACCGCCGAGGCCGCGGCGTAGTTGCTCATCGCCTCCTCGGCGGCTCTGAGCAGGAGGGGCACTGCGCTGGCAGTCTGGCCAGCCAGGAGCAAATGGTTGCCGATCTCAAGTGCCGGAGCCGCTGCCTGGCCCAGCGCCTCCGCCGTGCGGAGGTGAAGCCTCTCGCGGCGAGGCGAGATGATCTGGTCGTAGACGGCCTCCTGGATCAGGGCATGACGGAACCGGAAACGACCTCTCACCTCCAGGTCGGGCTCGAGGAACTGGTGCAGGACCAGCTCCTCCACCGCCCTGCTGACATCGTCCTCGGCGAGGTTGGTGATCGCGGCCAGCACGGTGTAGGTGAACGACCTACCGATCACCGCCGCGGCGTCGAGGACGCTGCTCTCGGTGGTGGCGAGGCGATCAGCCCGAAGCAGGATGACCTCGGAGACCGCCCGAGGCAGCCGGAGTCGCGCGATCGGCTTGCGATCCCAGCCGCGTTCGGATCGGAAGATGTCGCCGCGATCGACTCCCTCGCGGAGCATCTCCTCGATCGCCAGCGGGCTGCCCTCGGTGCGGTCGAAGAGGTAGTCGCGAAACTCGTCGGACACCTCGTTGCCGAGGATGGCCTGCGACATCCGGGCCACGTCAAGCGCCGTCAGCAGGGTCAGCTCGAGGACCTCTGCGAGCCCGCCCCGACGCCAGCCATGGACCATGAGAAGGAGCGGGTCGCGACGGAGCAGCTCGTCGCTGCGGAAGGTTGCGACCAGCACCATGGGCAGGCTCGAGACCCGGTGGGCGAGGTAGTCGGCGAGCTCGCGGGTGGAGGGGTCGGCCCAGTGGAGGTCTTCGACGACGAGAAGCAGCGGACGCCCCTCGGCAAGCGCGCTGAGCAGACTGACGATGGCCTCGAAGAGGCCCAGCTTGTCCCCGTCCCGACTCTGGTCGACACGCCGGCCGGGGTCCGGGAAGAGCTTGGGGAATAGGCTGGCTAGCTCTCTCTCCAGACCAGGTTCGAGCCGCTCCCGGACGCGAGCGACGTCTGCTCGCGCCAGCTCGTTATTGATGGCTTCGAGAAAAGGCAGATAGGGGATCGCGAGACCAGTGGCCGCGCAGCCACCCCGAAGCACCGTGAAGCCAAGCCTGGTTGCGCGCCGCCGGGTCTCAGTGGCGAGCCGGGACTTTCCGATGCCAGCCTCGCCGGCGAAGACGACGAGCCGGCCGTCGCCGCGAGCCGCGTCCAGGAGAGCATCATCCAGCGGGGCCAGCTCGTGCTGGCGCCCCACCAGGATCGGGCAAAGAGTCCGTTCGGTGACCACGCGGCACCACCTCTCCTTGAGGACTCTGTGCCGCGAGAGTAGCCGAACTCCGACGCGCCGTCCACCTGGCCGGCCCGGAGGCTTCGTCCGTCCCGACAGCCAGGCGTGCCTCCTGACCTCATGGGTGGAGTGCGAGAACTTCAGCCCCGTCGAGGGGGTCTGCGACTCCCTGACGAGCGCCCCCGGGAGCGGGCATCTCCGCCTCGACTAGACCGTTGAGCTCTCCGTCGGCCATAGCGCGGCCAGCTGTGTGCTGGTGGCAGTCCGTTCCTGGCTGTTGATGGGGTAGGCTCCCCCGACCCGGTTGGGGCTTGCCAGTCGGACCGGGATCTGTACCCCTTTGGGCCTGACCCGCTTTGACGG
>DNAU01000010.1 GCA_003491925.1 Chloroflexota bacterium | reverse complement strand
TGGAGCACCGGGTAGCCGAGCAGCCCGTAGTTCTGGTTGTCGGGGAACTGCGCCACCTTCTCCTTGTAGGTGGGCACCCGCTCCAGCCAGCCGAGCGGAGTGGACATGGAGAGCAGGAGGTGCAGCTCGGCGACCTCGGGAAGGTCGGACTGGAGGAAGGCGGTGGAGCGCTCCGGATCGATGCCCGCGGCGAGCCAGTCGAGCACCATCTCGACGGTGGCCGGCCGGATCGACGCCGGATCTGTCGCCTCGGTCAGGGAGTGGTAGTCGGCGACGAAGAAGATGCACTCGTAGCCGTCCTGGAGCTGCACCCAGTTGCGCAGCGCCCCCAGGTAATTGCCGACGTGCATCCGGCCGGTCGGCTGCATGCCGCTCAGTACCCGAAGCCGCCGGCCCGGGGTCGCCGCGCCGGGATGGGAGCTCTCGAGGATGGTCTCCGGCATGAGCCTGCGATTCTAGCCGGTGGCCGAGGCCTGGCCGCCGCAGCGCCGGCGGCCCGCCCCGATCGGACACCCTCGCCGGGCCGGTTGCTCCGGTGGGGGAGCCCGGCGCACGCCGTGCTCCGGAGCCGGTCCCAGCCGGTCAGCCGCCCAGCAGGGTCTCGCCCAGGGTCGCCTCATAGACCGCGACCGTGGCCCGGGCGGCGCCGGCCCAGCTGAACTCCGCTGCCCGCTCGAGGCCCAGCCGCCGCCGCCGCGCCGCCTCGCCGGGGTTCGAGAGCAGCCGGTCCAGGGCGGCCACCAGGGTCTCCTCATCGCCGTCGGGCACCAGCACGGCCGCGTCCCCGGCGACCTCGGGCAGGGAGCTGTTGGCGAAGCCCACGGCCACGGCGCCGCATCCCATCGCCTCCAGCAGGGGCAGCCCGAATCCCTCGTAGGCGCTGGGGAAGACGAAGGCCGCGGCCCCGCCGTAGAGGGCGACCAGGTCGGCGGTCGCCACGAAGCCGAGCTCCCGGGCGTGGCCGCCCAGGACGGCCAGCTCGGCGCGGACCGCGGGCCCGAACAGCCCCTGCCGCCCAGCCACGACGAGGTCCAGGTCATGGTCCCGGCGGAGCCGGCGGGTGACCGCCACCAGGTGCGGAAGACCCTTGCGCGGCTCGAACGTCCCGACCCCCAGGAGGTAGGGCCGCCGCAGCCCGAGGCGGGCCAGGGTCGCCTCGATGAGCGCCGGCTCCGCCGGTCGGTACTGCGGCGAGAGCCCGTGGGGGACGACGTGGACCCGGCCGGGATCCACACCCGCCAGCCGGGCGCAATCGGCGGCGGTGGCCCGGCTCGGGACGATCAGCGCGTCCGCCCGGCGGAGCAGCCGCATCCCGGGCCGGCGCAGCAGCCGCGACCTCCACGAGTAGCCCGGCAGGAGGAGGGGGATGAGGTCGTGGACGGTCACCACCACGGGGATGGGAGCACGCCGCGGCTGGCCCTGCTCGACCGCGTGGTAGAGCCGCGCCGGGTGGTGGCGCAGGGCGCTCGCGACCAGGAGGGGATCGGCCAGCACCTGGGCGCGGCGCTCCAGCCGGGGCACGCGTGCCGTGACCCGGACCCCGGCGGCGGCGAGCTCCCGGGGGGCGGCGGCTCCGCGGCCGAGCAGGACGCCGACCTGGGGGGCGAAGCCGATCTCGGTCATCCCCTCGATCAGGCCGCGGAGGTAGGTCCCGATTCCCCGGCTCGCCGAATCACCCTGGAGCGGGCGGGCGTCGATGAGGATCGGTCTCACGGCCGGTCCCGACGCCGGTCCGCGCGGCCCGCCGCGCCGAGCGAGATGAGATCCTCGAGCCGCCGCACCACCGCATTCCACCGATAGTTGAGGGCCACGAAGCGCCGCCCCGCGTCCCCGCGCCGGGCAGCCTCCTCCGGGTCGGCGAGCAGGCGCAGGGCGGCGGTGGCGAGCTCCTGCGGGCCGCAAAAGAGGAGTGCCCCTCCGCTCCGCTCCGCCTGTCCCGCGAGCACGGGCGAATCCCCGTTGAGCAGGCATGGCCGCCCGGTCGCCCACGCCTCCAGCGCCACCAGCGAGAGGCTCTCTAGGCGGCTCGGCACCACCACCGCCTCGGCCCCGGCCAGGGCTGACCAGTGCTCCTCGTCGCCGAGCCAGCCGAGGGAGAGGACCCCCTCCGCCGGGGCGGTCGGCCGGTCCGGGTCGCCGATGAGCACCAGGGAAAGGTCGGGGTGGCGCCGGCGCAGCAATCCGAAACCGGTGAGGAGCAGCTCCACCCCCTTGCCGGGGGTCGTCCGCCCCGCGTAGAGGAGGTAGCGTCCCAGGCCCCGTTCCCGCCGGAAGGCATCCCGGTCGGTCGCGGGTGGCGGGTCGATCGCCACCGCGCCGACCGCGTGGGGGCGGCGCGCCGCCACCGGATGGACGCTCTCCAGCAGCGAATGCTCCTCCTCGGTGAGGTACCAGAGGGCGTCGGCCGCCCCCACCGCACGTCCGACGGCGCGCAGCCGGAGCGCCGGCTCGTCGTGCGCGGCCGGGATCAGGACGCGGGGGTGGGGCGCGGCCGGGAGGCCCCACAGCGTCGGGTGGTAGAGATAGGGCATGAAGAGGGTCGGCCGGTCGGACCCGATGGCCAGAGCGTGGACCAATCCGGGGGCGAACGGTCCCTGGGTCACCAGCCAGGCCGTCTCCGGCCGAAGCGGCTCGGGAAGCCGGAACATCACCCGGCTCATCTGGTGGAAGAGACGGGGTGGCCGCCTCGCCATGACCTCGAAGCGGCGCACCCGGACCCCGCCGTCGACGTCGTCCCCGGGGGGAAAGGCGGGCGACCAGGTGGCCTCGTCGCCGGCCGTGGTGGTCCAGACCTCCACCTGCCAGCGCCGCCGCTGGAGGGTTGTTGCCAGGCGTCGCATCAGCAGCTCGCTGCCCCCGCTCAGGCCGGCGCCGAAGCGCGGCACGACCAGCCGGAGCTGCCGCGAACCCGTTCGGGGCTGGGCCCGACCCCCCGCGCCGGAGCTCGGTCGCGACCCGGTTTCGGCTTCGCTGCCGTCCGTCGCCGGCCCGATCACACCTCGACCGCGAGACGCTGTGCGGAGGTGTACCAGTCGGCGCGGGTGAGCGGGATCCCCGACTCCCCCGCCGTGCCCTGGCGGACCGCCAGGATCTGGTGGACGGCGATCGACCCCTGCTCGAATCCGACCTGGCTGCCGCTCATGTAGAGCTTCCACACCCGGGCCCGCTGGACCCCGACCAGCTGGACCGCCTCGTCCCAGCCCGCCTCCAGCCGCTCCACCCAGTTGCGCAGGGTGAGCGCATAGTGCTCGCGGAGGCTCTCCACGTCGCGGACCTCGAGACCCCCGGCCTGCAGCGCGGTGACCATCGCCCCCGCCTCCTGGAGCTGCCCGTCGGGGAAGACGAAGCTGTTGAGGAACGCACCGATCCCCTGGGTCCCGGGGCGCGTGGTGATGCCGTGGATCAGTGCCCGCCCCTCGGGCCGGAGCAGCCGGCGGACGGCGTCGCAGTAGCCGGGCATCCCACGCCGGCCGACGTGCTCGACCATCCCGACGCTGGCCACGGCGTCGAACTCACCCTCGAGGGGGTCCCGGTAGTCGGCGAGCCGGACCTCGGCAATCCCCTCCAGGCCGCGCCGGCGGAGCTCCTGGGCGGCCCATTCCGCCTGGCGGGGGCTGGCGGTGATCCCCACGGCGTGGACTCCCCACTGCTCGGCGGCGTGGAAGACGAGGCTCCCCCAGCCGCAGCCGATGTCCAGCAGCCGCTCCCCCGGCTGCAGGCGCAGCTTGCGGCAGACCAGCTCCAGCTTCGCCTCCTGGGCGGTGTCGAGGTCGGTGTCGGGAGTGGCGAAGTAGGCGCACGAGTAGGTGAGGGTCCGGCCCAGGAAGAGCCGGTAGAACTCGGGCGGCTGGTCGTAGTGGTGGCGGATCGCCTCGCGGTCCCGGGCCCGGCTGTGCAGCCGTCCCCGCAGATGCGCCTCGACCGGCAGGCCGCGCCGGTCGGGTCGGGCACCGAGGGCCAGGGCGGCGGCGACCAGCCGGGGCAGGAGCCGGGCCACCCGGCCCATGGCCAGATCGTTGACGTGCCCCAGGAAGGCGTGGAGACCCTCGACGTCGAGGCTGCCCTCGACGTAGGCCCGGCCGAAGCCCCGGTCGGGCAGGTCGCTGACGAGGCGGTCGAGGGCCCTGCGGCTCCTCAGATGGAGGACGAATCGGGGCATCTTGGGCTCCCCGGTGCCACTCCCGTCCCACATCCGGAGCCACCACCGATCGGTGCCCCAGACGGCGCTCAGGACGGTGAAGAGCCGGCGCGTCGCGCCGGGGTCAGGGCTGGAGGTGGCGGTCATTTCGAACCTCCCGGGGCTGCTCACGTGCCTGGCGATGGTGGCACACGGGGGGCGACGTCCACTTGTGGCGGGGGCCGCTCCTGCTGCTCGTGCGGAGCACGGGGGGCGCGGTGCACCGCGGGACGGTGGCCGTTCCTGTTGGGCTCGCGCCTACCCGCCGGGCGATCGCCGCAGACCCAGCCGCTCCAGCAGATCCCGGACCCGCTGCGTGAAGGCCGCGTCCGAGAAGTCGAGCAGCCGGCGGCGGCCCCGCTCGACCAGGGCCTGGCGCAGCTCACCGTCGCGGATGACCCGGTCGACGACCGCCGCCCACACCAGGGGGTCGTCGGTGCGGAGCAGGACGGCGGCGTCGCCGACCGTCTCGGGGACCGCCGCGGCGGCGCGGGCGACCACCGGGAGGTCGAATGCCCAGGCCTCGAGCAGGTGCATCCCGAATCCCTCGTGCTCGCTGGCGCAGACGGCGACGCTCGCTCCGGCGTAGAGGTCGCCGATTTCCCGGTCGCTGCAGCGTCCCGGCAGCTCGACCGCCCCGGCTACGCCGAGCTCCCGGGCGAGCCGTCGCAGCCCGGCGGCGTAGGACTCGGTGTCGTCCCAGCCCCCCGGGAGCACCAGGGTCGCCGCCGGCTGCCCACCGGCGCGCAGGGCCGCCAGCACCCGGATCAGCTCCTCCTGGCGCTTGTTGGGGGCGAGCCGGGAGACGAAGATCAGCCGTGGAGGTCCGGCGGCGCGGGCCGGGCGCGGGTCGAGACGCGCAAGGTCGACCGGGGGCGGGATGACGATGGTCGTCGGACATCCCGCCGCCCGCAGCTCGGCGGCGTTGTACGCGGAATCGGCCACCCCGATCTCGACGGCGGGCGCCAGCCGCGCGAGGTCGCGGCGACCCTGGTCGAGCCAGCCGGCCACCCGAGGGCTGGTGACCCGGTAGTACGCGGACGGCGTGATGTTGTGGTAGACGATCGCCCGCCGGCAGCCGAGCCCGGCGAAGAGTCGCGCCATCGGGGCGCCGATGCTGAGGTGGTACAGGACGACGTCGCCGGGGCCGACCCGCGCGCTCAGCTCCGCGGCGGGGCGCGCCTCGCCCTGGAGGCGCTGGTGGACCTGGTCCGCGAAGATCTCCGAGGGAAGGCCGGCCTCCCGAAAGGCGGAGCGCATCCGCCGCACCGCCTGGCCGATGGCGTCGCCGGGAGAGAGGACGGGGACGAGCTGGTGGATCGCGGTCATGCGATCAGCCGCGCGCGCGCCGGGGTCCCGCCGGCTGCGGGGCGGCTCACGAGCGGGCCGGGCACGGGGCGCGTCACCGACCGGGCGGCCGTGGGCTCTCCGGCTCCGTCTCCTCTGGGGCGGAGGCCGCGGATCCCTCGAGCCGTGCCACCCGTTCCTCGAGGGCGCGCAGCTCGCGCAGGATAGCCAGGTTGAAGCGGGTCTGATCGCGGGCGATGGGCGCGACGTACCAGGAGAGCATCCGCCGGACCGCGCGCTTGCAGAAGACGGTCACCCCTCCGACCACCGGGCGGGTCGAGCGGAGCGGGCGGGCGCTCTCCACCACCGCGCTCGCCTCGGGTGGCTCCAGCCCCTCGTCGGGATGGAAGGGGACGTCGAGAGCGGCGATCAGGGAGGCGGGGTAGGCGCCCGCGCGCCGCCCGCTCTCGACCGCCGCCGTCACCTCGCCGACCATCCTCTCGACGTCGGGCCCGGGAGGGGCGTCGACGTCGCGGGCGGGAGACGAGGCGGCCCCGCCGGTGGTGGCCCCGGTGCCCTCGATCGGGGGTTGCGGGTCAGAGCCGGGACAGGCCTGGTCGCTCATCCGGACCGACCCACTGGGGGGAGACGAACGGCTCCGGCGAACCGGCCGTCTGGTCGGTGGGCACGACCGACCACGTCCCACCCAGCTCGATCGCGCCGTGACGCTCTCGTCTGTCGATGACCCGAAAGTTTATGGCGTGCTTGAGGTGGTCGTAGACGCCAGTCCCTCGCCGCTCCTGGATCTCGACGTCGACGCTGTAGGCGCCGTCGAGCAGCGGGAGCTGCGCGATGTCGAACCGGATCGTGCCCCCTGCGCCCCGCTGGCTCTCCCCCACCCGGGCATACTGGCTCACCGGCAGCGCGGACTCCGAAAGGATCAGCCCGTCGGCACGCATCAGCCAGAGCACGCAGACGAAGTCGGTGACCGCGTCACTGAGAATCCGGTAGCCGAGCTCGACGCGGACGAAGCCCCCCGTCGGCGGGTTGCGGTCCTCGACCCCGCGCTGGTCGAGGATGCGCACGCCGGTGAGCACCACGTCCCGCGAGCCCCAGCGCTCGACCTCGGTGGCGGCGAGCGATCCGTCCGCGGCGAGGCCGATCGCGCGCCGGTACTGGCCGGTGACGTCAGCAGTGTCCCCATCCGCGACCAGGCGGCCGTGGTCGAGCAGGAGTGCCCGGTCGCAGTAGGTGGTGACCGCACCCAGCTCGTGGGTCACCAGCACCACGGTGCGGCCCTCTCGCTTGTAGCGGGCGAAGATGTCGAAGCACTTCTGCTGGAAGGCGGCGTCACCGACGGCCAGCACCTCGTCCATCATCAGGATCTCGGCGTGGGCCTGGATGGCGAGCGAGAAGGCCAGCCGCACCTCCATCCCCGAGGAGAAGTTCTTGAGCTTGTGGTCGACGAACTGCTCCAGCTCGGCAAACGCGATGATCTCGTCGAGTCGCTGGTGGATCTCGCCCCTGCCCAGCCCGAGGATGGCCCCGCTCAGGAAGATGTTCTCCCGCGCGGTCAGCTCGGGGTTGAAACCGACCCCCAGCTCGAGGAAGGGGGAGACCTTGCCCTCGATGGTGACCATGCCCGCGTCCGGCCGGTAGATGCGCGAGAGGATCTTGAGCAGGGTGCTCTTGCCGGACCCGTTGTGGCCGATGATCCCGACGAACTGGCCTGCGGGCACCTCGAAGCTGACATCGAGCAGCGCCTCCAGGGTGCGATAGCGCGCGGCGCTCCGCCAGTGGGTGAGCCGGTGCTTGAGCGTGGCGCTGCGGTCGAGCGGGATGCGGAAGCGCTTGGAGAGGTTCTCCACCCTGATGGCCACGTCGTGATTGGCCATCGTCAGAGGTTCTCGGCGAAGCTGCGGGCTCGCGACCGGAAGGTGAGCGCGCCGCCCGTCACCGCCAGGATCACGACCAGGAACGGCACTGGGACCTCCCAGGCGGCGTTGAGCGCGGCGTACTGATGGACCGCTGCCAGATGGCCGCTCACCACCAGCTCGGTCCATGGCGCCACCGGCGTCAGCAGCGCGTGGCGCAGGTCCTCGATGGTCTGCATGATGGGGTTTGCTGCCATCACCTGCACGATCCAGACGAGGTGGGGCGTCTGCGGCTTCTTGGCGCCGACCTCCAGGGCCAGGTGGAGCCGCTGCAGGACGTAGGTGAGGCTGAACATGATCCCGGACGCGTAGAAGAGCAGCTGCATCAGCACCTCCCAGAGGTGGCTGACATCGTGGAACTGGACGAAGAGGGCGGAGAGGAAGAGTGAGATTCCGAACGCCAGAAGGTACAGCTCGAGGAGCAGCGGGATGACCATGACGATGCGCAGTCCGATGTCGATCTGGTGGAGCGCCACCGCGATCACGAACACGATCACCAGGTTGATGAGGAAGGTGAAGAGCGCCGAGAGCGAGGCGGCGATGACCAGGATGGAGCGCGGGAAGTAGGCCTTGCGGATCAGCCCGCCGTTGCTCGCGATGGCCGCCATCGACGAGCTGGTGCACTCCGCGAAGAAGGTCCAGACCACGACCCCGAGCAGTACCTGGAGGCCGTAGAACTTGGTCCCGTCGTTGATCTTGAAGAGGTCGACGAAGATGAAGTAGGTGATCGCGAAGATCATCGCCGGCTTGATCAGCGACCAGAGGTAGCCGAGTACCGACTGTGTGTAGCGGAGCTTGAACTGGCTGATCGCCAGCTCCAGGGTGAGGTGCCGGTAGTGGCGGAAGCTGTTGAGCGGGGGCGTGGCCACGCCGGCCGCGCCGGCGAGCCCGGCGTCAGCGGTGGCGAACATTGATCATCAGAGTAGGAGCAACCACACCAGGATGTCGGAAGTGGACGACGAGGCAGTGTAGCAATCGCGCCAGCGGCGCGGATGGGGAGAGGGTGGCTCCCTGCTGCTCGCTCCGCGTACCAGGAGCTCCTGGTACTCGCTCCCCGTACCAGGAGCTCCTCCGTTCGGACGGAAAGCCTGCGGCTCTCCCTCCTCACTACGTCACGCCTGGTAGCATGCCGCGGCGATGGCCGATGGCCCCCCCGCCCCCGACCCCCTGGCGGAACGCCTCCGAGGGCTCATCCGGGACGTGCCCGACTTCCCCCGCAAGGGAGTCCTCTTCAAGGACATCACCACTCTGCTGGGCGACGCCGAGGCCTTCCGGACCGCCATCGACGA
>DNAU01000207.1 GCA_003491925.1 Chloroflexota bacterium | reverse complement strand
AAAATGTTCCACGGTCGGCTGGGGTCGCCGTGCCGGCGGCTGAAGGTCAGCGGCAGGTACTCGTTGACCAAGCGCTCGAGGTCACGATCCTCGCCGACGTCGGGCAGCTCGAGCAAGCTGCGGTGTGAGAGCACCGCGGGGAGCGCCTCCAGGAGGGTGGAGCGCCGCGCCGACACCGCCCGGCTTGCTGAGACAAGGTACGACCTGAGATCCGAGCTCGAGATCTCGTAGCCGCGGCCTGGTACGCCGCCGCGCATGGCGTTGAACAGGGCATTGGAGAAGTGCCGCCAGCTGGCCAGCTCGTCCGCGGTGAGCTGGAGGCCGTCGACACTGGCCACGATGCGGATCAGGTTGCGGGTGCCGAGCTGGATGTCCGCTTCCAGCTCGGCGTGGAGGTCGGCGTCCGACGTGAGGAGCCGGATGAGGTCGGCAACTGACGTCGCATCCTGCCCCACGTCGGCCACCACATTCCACTCGCGCTGTTCGTGGGCCGAGAGCGCGATCTGCGCGCCGACGAGGTATGCGCCCCGCCGACCGCGGATGAAGGCCTCGTCTTCGATCTCATGGCCGGCGCGGAACTGGTCCAGCTGCGCCGAGCACAGAAGCCGGCGGGTTGGATGGATGCCCTCGGACCAGACGGTGGTCGTCCTCAGTGCCTCGTTCGGCTCGTTGCGATCAGTCGGAATCGCGCTCAGCCGGAACAGGGCCAGCCCACTCGAGGGGTCGAGCTCACTCTCTTTGTAGGCATCCGCGAGAGTGCTGAACTCCATTTGGAATGCGCGCGTCAAGCCGTCGGGTAGCACGTTCTGGATTCCGTCGACCACGTCGAGCTCCACCGACCCGGGTGCCAGGTTCAGGATGGTCGTGCGCCGGACGAAACCAAAGCGCTCGCTGGTCATCCAGGCGGCGGCGCAGGAGAGCCCAAGGTCGTGGTTCACCTCCTCGAACACCACCCGGTTGCCGTACACGCTCTTGGCGACACTGCGGGTGATCTCGTAGAGTCCCGCGTATCGAGGGGAGAACGGCTCCCAGAGCTGAACCCGGCCCCGCCGCCTGACCCGCAGGACGGTCTTGCCGCCCACCTGGTCTTCGCTGTCGTGAATACGGTCGTCGGTCTGGTAGGGGAACAGCGCGCGGTCGGGGTCGCGGCGCCCGGCGGTCAGGGCGCCGTTGCTCGACAGGAAGATCCAGTGGTTGGAGTCACTGACCATGCTCATCAGGAAGGGAGGCATCGCATCGTGATCGGCGATGCGATAGAACACCTCGCCACTGACCTCGACCAGACCTCCCACCGGATGCGCGGCTCGGAACTTGAGACGCGATCTGCCCACATACTGGCGGGTCATCGTCCCCCCGCGGTGGACCACCACCACCCGATGCGGCCCGGGCGGCGAAGGGGCGCCTGGACCAGGCTGCGGCCATCCCGCTCTCGGGCCTGCCGACAAGCCGCGCCGCGGCAGCACCGGGCGCCGTCGTCCCGGCCCGTGCGAGCAGCCAGGGCCGGGGGTGCGGCCAGAACCGGGGATGGGTTTGCTCGCGACACAGCCTCAAGGATAGGGTCGTCCCCGACCGGCAGCCTCCGTCACTGTCCCGGAAAGTTGAGATACGCGGCTCCCCCGACGACCTGAAGAGCGCGCGCGTGCAGACTGGCGCGGACGCGAGCCCGGGCCGCATCGGCAGCGGCGATGAAGGCAAGACCCGCGAGCGCCGCCCCCACGACGGGCAGCGCGGTCGAGATGACGATCCTAGCCTGTGGTATCGCCTCCGCAAGGCTGCGGCGAATCCGGATCACGGTGGGCCAGTCCTCATCACCTGCCATCGATCCGGAGAGCACGGTGTCGAACCCCTCGGCGCCGATCCCCAGCTGGCCGGCTGCAGCCACCACATAGCGAGCCACCTCGTCTGCCTGGCGTCGGGAAGTGCCTCGGCGACCTCGTCGTGCAGGGCGGCCGCGTTGATCACGAGAGGCACCACCTCGAGCAGGTGGTCCTCGGGGATCTCACCATCGTGGAACGCCAGCGCGACCTCTCCGGCGGCGGCGCGGCCGAAGTACAGCGCGATGCTCCGGACCAGGGCTGTGGGCGAGCCCCGGCCGTCCTCGGCGCGGACGGCGGCGGCGATGGCGGCGATTCCCAGGGAGTGGCCGTCACCCGACTCGCCGCTGAGAGGGCCGAGGCACGCGAATCGCGCTCGGGCATGGGACTTCAATCGACCGACGCAATTGATGCCCGCCCCGATGAACACCGCCACCCGCTCTCCCTTGCCGTTCGCTGCCCGCAGGCTCCCGAAGACGTCGTTGGCAACCTGTACGCACGCGGACCAGCCACGGGCCTCAATTGCTTGGCTGACCCTGGCCTCGGTCGCAGGTGAGTTGACGCCAGCCAGGAAGTACACGCCGATCGCGGCACGCGCCGGGCGCGCTGCCGCATCTGCGGCGAGCCAGGCGTGATCGATGACCTCCCCCAGGCGATACAGGGAAGTTTCGAGCCCGAGCAGATCCGGGGAGGCCCCGGGCCCTCGCACCGCCGCACGCAGGGTCCCGTCCGGATCCCCGATCCCGACGTCGGTTTTCGTGTTGTCGCCGGCCACAGCCAGGATCACTCGCTCCTCGCTCATCTCCGGCCGACCCGCAGGTGGGTCACGATCTCGCCTCCACTGCTGTGCTTCGTCAATGTCCGACCCTGTCGGCCCAGTCCGCTCCCGGTGCACCCGCGGATGCCGGTAAGCGCTTACTTCGCGAGAGCCTAGCATGTACGGCTCTCAAGATGAGGCG
>DNAU01000279.1:22022-22329 GCA_003491925.1 Chloroflexota bacterium | reverse complement strand
TCGAGGACGCGGTGCTGGCGGCGTCCGGTGACCGCATCGTGTACGCGGGGCGCGCATCGGAGTTCGACATCCCCACCCTGCCGGACACGATGGAGGTCGATGCCCGGGGGGCGGCCGTGATCCCCGGCTTCGTCGACTCCCACACCCACCTCGTCTGGCTCGGTGATCGGGCGGGCGAGTACGCGCTCCGCGCCGAGGGTGCCTCGTATGAGGAGATCGCGGCGCGCGGCGGCGGGATCCGGAGCACCGTCGCCGCGACCGCGGCCGGCAGCCTCGACGAGCTGGTGGACGCGGCCCGGGAGCGCGC
>DNAU01000279.1:1129-21944 GCA_003491925.1 Chloroflexota bacterium | reverse complement strand
ACGGTCGAGGTCAAGAGCGGGTACGGGCAGACCCACGCCGCCGAGCTGCGTCAGCTCCAGGCGGCGCGCGCCCTGAACGCCGAGCCCGGTCTGCCCGAGGTGGTGACCACCTACCTCCCCCTCCACGGGTCGGTGGACGGCGACCGAGCCGAGTACCTGGACGGCGTCCTGCGCGACGGTCTGTCCGCCGCCTCCCGGCTGGCGGGCTTCGTGGACTGCTTCTGCGAGACCGGAGCGTGGAGCGTCGACGAGTGCGAGCGCCTGTTCACGGCCGGGCGGTCGCACGGGCTGCGGGCGAAGATCCATGCAGAGCAGCGCAGTCGCAGCGGCGGGGCGGCCCTGGCGGCGCGGGTGGGTGCGGTCTCCGCCGACCACCTGGAGCACGCCAGCGATGAGGACCTGCGCGCCCTCGCCGCCGCCGGGGTGACCGGGGTGCTGCTTCCCGGCGCCTCGCTGGTCCTGGGCGGTCCGCCGCCTCCGGGGCGCCGCCTGCTCGAGGCGGGGGCCACGGTCGCGCTCGCCACCGACTGCAACCCGGGGACCTGCTGGAGCGAGTCGATGCCGCTGATGGTGTCCCTTGCCGTGGCGACGGCGGGTCTCCCCCCAGCGCAGGCGCTCCTGGCCGCCACCGCCGGCGGCGCCGCCGCGCTCGGGCTGACCGACCGGGGCCGGCTGCTGCCCGGGCTCCGCTGCCATGCCCTGGTGCTGGAGACCGACGACTGGCTCGACGTCGGGTATCACCTGGGGGCAAATCCGGTGGCTCGGGTGATCTCCGGAGGCCGCATCCTCCCGACCGTGTGAGGCGCGGACCCCACGGGCGGAACGAGGTCAACCGCGAGGTCCGGCGGCGCGGAATCGCGGGTGCTACGGTGGAGCCGTGACCGTCCCCCTGGTCCATGCCCCCGTCGACGTCGGCCTCCGCGCCTGGGTCCTCGCCGACGCCGAGGAGCTGGCGGCGATGTACGCCGATGCCCGCGAGGAGCTGACCGCCGATGCCCCGTGGCGCTCGCCGGCGTGGTTCACCGTCGACGGTCAGAGAGAGCGCATCCGGAGCTGCCTCGACGCCGACTCGGTGGAGGGCTTCGTGATCACCGCCTCAGGCGCCATCGTCGGCAACCTGTCGCTCGACGAGATCCGGCGGGACATCCTCCAGAGCGCTGACATCGGCTACTGGGTGGCTCCCGGCGCCCGCCGGCGCGGTGTCGCCACCCGGGCAATCGGTCTTGCCGTCGGCCATGCGTTCGGGTGTCTCGGGCTGCATCGCATCCACGCCACCGTCGACATCGACAATCGGGCCTCCTCGCGGGCGCTCGAGGACAACGGCTTCCACCGGGTGGGGGTCATCCGCGGGTTCGCGATGGTCGGCGGTGGGTGGCGTGACCACCACCTCTACCAGCTCAGCGCGGAGGACTGGCGGGCCGAGCCGGCCTGAGCGCCGCACCTGAGCGCCGCTGCCGCGGGGGAACCCCGCACTCCACAGCCGGTTAAGGACATAGAGGTCCTCAACCTGGTTGGGACACGCCCCACCCCCCGGAGGCGGCCCGCCGCCGGCGCGGACGGCTAGTCGCCCGGATCGAACCGGCTCTCCGGGGTGGAGGTCAGGCCCGGCGATCCCGTGACCGGCGCGAGCTCGGCCGCCAGCTCGCCGGCATCGGTGGTCGGCGCCCGGCACACGAACCCCTCGCAGACATAGGCGGTGGGGAGGCCGGCGAGCGGCAACCGACCGGCGAGCAGGGGCACCGACGCTGCCGGTCCCCAGGCGAGTGCCCGGTAGGGGTCGCGGCGGCGCCACACCTCGCGGAGCAGCGCCCGGGTGGCCGCCACGTCCGGGGGGCCGGCGACCGCCACCTCGCGCGAGGGTGCGACGAGCTGGTCGAGGACGCAGGCGAGGCTGCCGAAGGCGAGTGGAGCACGGCCGATCGCCGGCGCCAGCGGCCGGACGATCTCCACGGCTCGATCGCGCCAGCGCTGCTCGCCGGTCAGTCCCGCCAGCCGGACGAAGAGCTGGGCGGCCGTCGATCGCCCAGCCGGGAGCGGGTTGTCCTCCAGGCCGCTGGGGCGGACCAGCAGCGGCTCCGCGTCGGCGGCGGTGTCGAAGTACCCGCCACCGGGGTCGCGGAAGCGGGCGAGGATCTCCTCCGCAAAACCGACGGCGGCGTCGAAGTAGCGCGGCTCCCCGGTCGCCTCGTACACCGCCAGCAGACCGTCGCCGGCGCAGGCGACGTCCTCCAGGAAGGCTCCCACCCCCACCGCGCCGTCCTTCCAGCTCCGGCGCAGCCGGCCCTCCACCACCAGCTCGGCGAGCAGGAAGTCCGCGCAGTTATGGCCAATCTGGACATAATCAGGGCGGTCGAGGACCGCTCCGGACTCGGCGAAGGCACGCAGGGCCAGCCCGTTCCACGAGGTGACCACCTTGTCGTCGCGGCCGGGGGCGGCGCGCCGCTGCCGGAAGGCGAGCAGCCTGCGCCGGAGCCCCTCCACTCGCGCGGCCGCCTCGACCCGGCTCCCGCCGAGCTCCTCGGCGAGCTCGTCCGGTGAGACGGCGAGCGAGAGCACGCTCCGGCCCCCCTCGAAGTTCCCCTCCGGCGACACTCCAAAGACGCGGCAGGCGAGCGCCGCAGCCTCTTCCTCGGCCGCAGCCCGGCTCGCGTCGTCGCCTCCTCCCGCGTCCTCGGCCACGCCGTCGCCTCCGCGCAGGGCCTGGCGGACCTGGTCCGCGGTCCAGACGAAGTACCTCCCCTCGACGCCCTCGGTGTCGGCGTCCTGCGACGAGGCGAAGCCGCCCCCCGGAAGGAGCATCTCCCGGACCAGGTAGTCGAGGGTGGCCTCCACCGCGCGCCGGTGGGCGGCGTCCCCGGCGAGCTGGTGGGCATGGAGGTAGACGACCGCGAGCTGCGCGTTGTCGTAGAGCATCTTCTCGAAGTGGGGGACAGCCCAGCCGGCGTCGACGCTGTAGCGGTGGAAGCCACCTCCGAGCTGGTCGAAGATCCCCCCGCGCAGCATCCGATCCAGGGTGGTGAGGGCCACCAGCGCCGCGGCATCCGCTCCGGGGAAGCCGTGGCGCAGGAGCAGCTCGACAGCCGCGGGATGGGGAAACTTGGGGGCGCCGCCGAAACCGCCGTGCCGGGGATCGCTCTGCTCGACGAGCCGTGAGACCGCCTGGCTCACGACGTCGGGGCCGGGGTCCGCCCCCTCGGGGAGGGGCGCCGCCCTCAGCGCACCCGTGATCTCGGCGGCGGCACGCTCGACGTCGGCGCGGCTGCTCCGGAAGGCGTCGTGGGCGGCGTGGAGGACGGCGGGGAAGCCGGGCATGCCCCCGCGCGGCTCGGGTGGGAAGTAGGTCCCGCCGAAGAACGGAGCCCCTCCGGGGGTCAGGAACACGGTCATCGGCCAGCCCCCCTGGCCGGTGATGGCCTGGACCGCCTGCATGTAGACCGCGTCGAGGTCAGGGCGCTCCTCGCGATCGACCTTGACGTTGACGAAGAGCTCGTTCATCAGGGCGGCGATCCGGGCGTCCTCGAAGGACTCGTGGGCCATCACGTGGCACCAGTGGCAGGCGCTGTAACCGACGGAGAGCAGGATCGGGCGGTCCGTCTCCCGCGCAACCCGCAACGCCTCCTCCCCCCACGGATACCAGTCGACCGGGTTGCCGGCGTGCTGCCGAAGGTAGGGACTGGACTCGGTCGCCAGGCGGTTGGTCATGGCGGCGCGGGATCAGACGCGGCGGCGCTGGGCCGTGCCGACCAGCCCGACCGCGGACGAGCCGACTGCAAGTGGCAGTCCGACGACGACACCCGCGCCCGGCGGCCACCATCCGCCAGCCGACCACCACCCCGCGGCGCAGGCCACGACGACGGCGATGGCGCCGGCTGCGGTGGCGAACGACAGCACAACGGTTGCCGGCGTGACCCAGGTGGCCCGCAGACTCCCGGTGGCAGGCCGGGAGAACGTCGCCCACATGAAGAGGTCGGCGAGCGGGATGAGCGGCGCCACCCAGCGGCGGGGAGGAGACGGTGCACCCCCGGGGACCCGGGTCCATTGATTGGGCACGTCCGCCAGGCTAGCGCAGCGGCGGCGTCCGAGGCGGCGACCCGGCGCCGGTCGAGCCCGCGTTGACAGCGAACATGCACGCCCCTCACCATGCGGAGGACGGTCCGGGCCCAACTCGCATCACGACCGACCCACGGGCCCGGGGCGCACGACGGGGATGCATGCCGCCTGGCGGGGACAAGGAAGCCGGCGCTCTCGGAGCCGACGCGGCGCAGGGAGAGGATGGCGCTGTCGTCACCCTTCACCAGCTTCCCCAGGAGTTCCTCGGCGACCCCGAGTTCCTCCGGCGGTTCCGCGCCGAGGTCCCGATCGTGGCCCACCTCGACGGCACCTACGTGGTCCGCACCCGGGCCTGCGTGGAGGACGCATTCGGGATGGCGCTGGTCACGGACTACGTGGACGGCGGATGGCTGCGGCAGCTCATGGCCACCGGACTGCTGCGCGACCCCGAGTCCACCCTGGTGGTGATGCGGGACACGCTGCTCGGCCTGGAGGCCGCCCACCGCGAGGGGATCCTCCACCGCGACCTCCGGCCGGAGAAGATCATGGTCGACCGGCAGGGGGTCGCTCGGGTCGCCGAGCTGGGGCTGGTCGCGCGCACCCCGGGGGGACGCTGGATCCCGGGAACGCCCGAGTACATGGCGCCCGAGCTCTGGAGCGGTGACGACCCCACCATAGGGTCGGACATCTACGCCGCCACCGTGGTCCTGGTCGAGTGCCTGACCGGTGCCCCCCCCTACCTGGGCGGCGCCGTGGTCGTCCGCGATCAGCACCTGCGCGCCCCGCTTCCCGGTGCCGATCTGCCACCCGAGATCGCCCCGCTGGTCAGATTCGGGATGGCCAAGGCGCCGCACCAGCGCTACCTGCGGGCGTGGGACTACGCCGAGGCCGTCGAGGGTGCCGGGCGGACCCTGGGCGGGCCGGACTGGGAGCGTCGTGGTCGCCGCCGGCTCACCACCGCGGTCGCCGCGGTGCTCGCCCCGACGCCGGGGCACGATCCGAACGAGCCTCCCCGTGGCCTGATCGGCCGGGCCCGCTTCCGCCGCCGCGTGCGCAGCTAATGCACCGGCCCAGAAGCAACTTCCCGTTTCATCCGGCCATCTCCGCCGGGGGCGCTGCGCGCCCGGAAGCCACCTCCGGGCCAGCGCGCTAACCCGAGGGGGCGGCGAGCACCTCGCGGTAGACGTCCACGGTGCGCTCGGCCACCCGCTCCCAGGTGAAGTGGTCCAGGACCCGCTGCCGGCCGGCGGCCCCGAGGCGGCCGGAGAGGGCGGGATCGCCGACGAGCCGGTTGATCCGCTCGGCGAGGGCCGCCTCGAAGCGCGCCGCGGCCTCCGGGTCGGTGGCCACCGCCTCCGGGTCGCAGGGGACCAGGAAGCCGGTCTCCCCCTCGACCACGATCTCGGGGATGCCGCCGACGGCGCTGGCGACCACCGCCGCCTCGCAGGCCATGGCCTCGAGGTTCACGAGGCCGAATGGCTCATACACGGACGGGCAGACGAAGACGGTGGCGTGGCTCAGCACCTGGATCAATTCGCGCCGCTCGACCATCTCCTCGACCCACACGATCGAGGCGCCCCGCGCGCGTGCCGCATCGCGGAGCTGCCTGACCTCGACGGCGATCTCCGGGGTGTCAGGGCTGCTCGCGATGCAGACCAGCTGGGCGATCGGATCGATGTCGACGGCGGCGCGCAGGAGGTGGGGGAGCCCCTTCTGCCGGGTGATCCGCCCCACGAAGACGACCAGCGGCCGGGCGGGATCGATGCCGTGACGGGCCAGGGTGGCATCGCTGCGGTCGGGGCGGTACTGGGTGGCGTCGATGCCGTTGTGGATGACGTGGACGCGGTGGGGATCGATGCCCGGATAGCAGCTGAGCACGTCCCGGCGCATGGCCTCGGAGACGGCGATCACCGCATCGGCGGAGAGCAGGCCGGTGCGCTCGCAGAAGAGGGAGAGGGCGTAGCCACCACCGAGCTGCTCGGCCTTCCAGGGTCGGAGAGGCTCCAGGCTGTGGGTGGTGCAGACGTGGGGCACGCCCCACACCAGCTTGGCCAGGTGTCCCGCCAGGTTCGCGTACCAGGTGTGTGAATGGACGAGGTCGACCCCGTCCAGACCGTGCGCCATGGCCAGGTCCACGGACATCACCGCCAGCGCCGTGTCCTCCGGGCGCCCTCCCTCGAGGGCCTCCCAGGGCCGGTAGGCCGCGGTGACCAGGGGCGAGCTGCGCGGCTTGCCGAAGCAGTGCACGGCCACCTCCACGTGGTGGGCCAGCTCCTGGGTCAGGTGCTCGACGTGGACGCCGGCACCGCCGTACACCTCCGGGGGGTACTCGCGGGTGAGGATGCCAACCCGCATCAGTCGAGCGGACCGACGACCTGGCGCTTGGCGATCACGACGATCCCGTTGTCGGAGACGGTGAAGCGCCTCGCCTCGAGCTGGGGGTCCTGGCCGATCACGGCACCGGGTGGCACCGTGACCTCCTTGTCGATGATCGCTCGCCGGACCACGGCGCCCTCGCCGACCTCCACCCCGTCGAGCAGGACGCTGCCCTCCACCGTCGCACCCCACCCGACGCGCACCCCGGGGGAGAGCACCGAGCGGCGCACCGTGCCCCCGGACACGATCACCCCCGGAGCCACGATCGAGTCCACCGCGACCCCGCGGCGGCCCTCCTCATCGAAGACGAACTTGGCGGGTGGCAGCGGTCCGTAGAAGGAGTAGATCGGCCACTCCAGGTTGTAGAGGCTGAACATCGGCACGACCGAGACGAGGTCCATCTGGGCGTCGTAGTAGGAGTCCAGGGTCCCGACGTCGCGCCAGTAGCCGTGGTCCTGTTCGGTGCTCCCCGGGACGACGTTGAAATCGAAGTCGTAGACCGCCGCCTCCCCCCGCTGGACCAGGCGGGGGATGATGTCGCCGCCCAGGTCGTGGCGGCTGGTCTGGCGCTCCGCGTCCTCCATCAGGGCGTCGATGAGCAGAGGGGCGGTGAAGACGTAGTTGCCCATCGAGGCCAGGCAGTGCTCGGGGTCGTCGGGCAGGCCCCGGGCCCGGGCCGGCTTCTCGTCGAAGCTGGTGATCCGGTCGCCGTCGGACTGGATGATCCCGAAGGAGCTGGACTCCACGACCGGGACCTTGACCGCGGCCACGGTGACCCCGGCACCGCTCGCGATGTGCTGGGCGAGCAGCTGGCGCGGGTCCATCCGGTAGAGGTGGTCGGCTCCGAAGACGAGGACGTAGTCGGGCTTCTCGTCGCCGAGCAGGTTGAAGTTCTGGTAGATGGCGTCGGCCGACCCGGAGAACCAGCGCGGTCCCCGGCGCATCTGGGCCGGCACCGGGGTCACGTAGTTGCCGAGGAGCGGCGACAGCCGCCACGCCTGGCTGATGTGGCGGTCGAGGCTGTGGCTCTTGTACTGGGTCAGGACCGCGATCCGCGTGTACTCGGCGTTGACCAGGTTGCTCAGCACGAAGTCGATGAGCCGGTACACCCCGCCGATGGGGACGGCCGGCTTGGCCCGGTCCTTGGTGAGGGGCCACAGCCGCTTGCCCTCGCCCCCGGCGAGGACGATGGAGAAGACGCGCGGAGGACGGCGCAGGGCACCCGCGCGGTCCGCCAGCCCGGATCGGTTGTCTGCCATCTCCTCATCCGATCATCGCAGACCACCGACCGCGGCGGCGTGGGCTCTCAGCCCGGGCGAGGCGCCTCGCCCACCACCCCGAGCGTGAGGGCCGCGCCGGCGAGGGCGGGGATCATCAGCGCGGCGGCCGCGGCCGCGGCGAAGGCGAAGCCCGCACCGGCCACCAGGGAGATGCCGAGACCGGCACCGATCAGCGGCCCGGCGACGGCGGAGCCGATCGGGCTGCCCATCCAGTTGAGCGACATGCTGATGGCGAAGGCCCGCCCAAACCAGGCGGGATCGGTCCGGCGCTGGCGCATCGAGAACATCCCGATGTCGATGAGCCCGCCGGCCGCCCCGTAGACCAGCATGGCGACGGCCACCCCGGCCAGGTCGGGGAGCGCCGCCAGCGCGCCCAGCGCCACCCCGACCGCCAGAAGACCGATCAGCACCAGGCGCCGCTCCCGTCCCTGGCTCCCCCTCTGACCAGCCACCAGCGCGGCCACCCCCCCGCTGACCGCGCTGAGCGCCCAGAGCAGGCCCACCACGGCGGCGTTCTGGTGGAGGTGGTCGAGGACCAGGACCGGAAGGGCGACGATGAGCAGCCCCGAGCCCAGGTTGGACACCGAGAGGCTGACCGCCAGGCCGCGAAGACTCGGGTTGCGAGCCACGTAGGCCAGGCCCTCCCAGGCTTCGCGGACGACATGCCGGCCGCTCGGAGGGCGCGAGGGAAGCGGTAGCGGGGACATCCGCACCAGGGAGAGGGCCGCCGCCGCGTACACCGCCGCGGTCGCGGCCAGGGCGGCGGGCCGCCCCACCAGGCCAGCGATCACCCCGGCCAGCGGCGCGCCGACCACGGCGGCCACGACGTAGCCCGAGCTGTCGATGGCGTTGGCGCGGTCCCAGAGGTAGCGCGGCACCAGCATCGGAAAGAGGGTCCGGGTGCCCGCACTGCTCAGTGGGTTGGTGAAGGAGCTGAGCACCGCGACGCCGATCAGGAGCCCCGCGCTCAGCACGCCGGTGGCACCCAGGACGACGATGAGGGCCATCGCCAGGGCGGCGATGGAGTAATCGAGCATGATCAGCTTGATCCGTCCGCTGCGATCGAGGATCGCCCCCGCGAGGGGGCTCATGGCGACCCCGGGGAAGGCGCTGGCGAACACCGTGATCCCGGCGATCGCCGGGGAGTGGAACCGCTCCAGGGCGAAGAGGACGAGCGCCACCGATGCCATCTGCCCCGCGATGCGCCCGAGCAGGGCCGCACCGACGAGGCGCGGCAGCCCGCGGACGTCGAGGAGGCTGCGGTAGGTGGGCTGGGAGGTCGTGCCGATAGACATGTTCGAGGGAGGGAAACGGGGTCGCGGCGGTGGGGTCCGCCCGCCCGGGGTGGTGCCGAGGGGCTGGAGGAGACCGCTGATCCGATACTAGTCCGCGGCTCTTCCCACCCGAGGGCGGCGGTCCCACGCCACCGGGCCCTTTGCGGACCCGGGGGGACGCGGAAGCCGGATCGCGCCGCCCGTGCTCCGGCGCCAGGTCAGGGTTGCAGGCCGGACTCCGAGGCGGCCGTCTCGTCGGTCGGAGGTGGCCCGGCTGCCCGTTCCAGCAACCGCACCAGGGTCGCGCACTCCTCGTCGGTGAGGCCCTCGAGGGCCCGGCCGACCCCCTCCCGCCAGGCTGCCTCCCTCCGCCGCAGCAGGTCCCGACCCCGCGGGCTCATGGCGACCCGCACCAGGCGGCGATCGGCGGGGTCGCTCAGGCGCTCCACCAGTCCCAGCTTCACCAGGCGGTCGGACATCTGGGTCGCGCTGCTCAGCGAGGCCGCATCCAGGCAGCCGGCCAGCTCCCCCATGGTGACCGCGCCGCGACGGGCGATGGTGTGGAGGGCGTGCATCTGCTGGACGGTGATCGCGCCCATCTCGACGTGAAGGTCGGCAGGGATGACCCGGGTGAACCAGCGCCGCATCCGCGGCTGGAGCTCGAGGAAACGCTCGATCAGCTCGGCCCGGGAGTGCGCCGGACGCGCGGAGCCGGTGCTCAGGGGGGTGGGGCCGGCGGTCATCTCAGCTCGCCTCCTCCACCAGGGCGTTGGCGAACTGGCTCGCGTAGAGGTCGTGGTAGAAGCCGCGGCGCTCCATCAGCTCGGCATGGCTGCCCTGCTCCACGATCCGGCCCGCGTTCATGACCACGATCTCGTCCGCGTTGCGGATCGTGGAGAGTCGGTGGGCGATCACGAAGCTGGTGCGTCCGTGGCGCAGCCGCGCCATCGCCTCCTGGATGAGCACCTCGGTCCGGGTGTCCACGTTGCTGGTGGCCTCGTCCAGGATGAGGATGGCGGGATCGGCGAGGAAGGCCCGGGCGATGGTGAGGAGCTGGCGCTCGCCCGCGGAGATGTTGGAGGCGTCCTCGTCCAGGACCGTGTCGTAGCCCTCGGGCAGGGTCCGGATGAAGTGGTCGGCGTGAGCCGCCCGAGCGGCGGCGACCACCTCGTCGAAGCTCGCGCCACTCTTGCCGTAGGCGATGTTGTCGCGGACGCTCCCGGCGAACAGCCAGGTGTCCTGGAGCACCATCCCGAACATGCTCCGGATGCTCTCGCGGGAGAGATTGCGGGCATCGACCCCGTCCATGTAGATGTGGCCGGAGTCGATCTCGTAGAACCGCATCAGCAGGTTGACGATCGTCGTCTTGCCGGCTCCGGTGGGACCGACGATGGCCACCGTCTCACCCGGCCGGACATCCAGGTCGAAGTCCTGGATGAGTGGCTTGTCGGGGTGGTAGCGGAAGGAGACGTTCTCGAGCACCACGTGCCCTTCCGGAGCGGGCAGGGCGGCCAGGTGGGGCCGCTCGGGCACCTGCTCGTCGGCGGCCAGGAACTCGAAGACGCGCTCGGCGGAGGCCAGGCCCGACTGCAGCAGGTTCATCTGGCTGGCGATCTGCATGATCGGGTTGGTGAACTGGCGCGAGTACTGGATGAAGGCCTGGATGTCACCCAGGGAGATGTTTCCCGACACCACCAGGTAGCCGCCAATGACACCGATGGCGACATAGTTCAGGTTGGAGAGGAACATCATCGCCGGCTGGATGATGCCCGAGAGGAACTGGGCGCGGAAGCTCGGCTCGTAGAGGGCCTTGTTCTCGCGATCGAAGTCGTCCAGCGTCTTCCGCGACCTCCCGAAGACCTGGACCAGGGTGTGGCCGGTGTGGGTCTGCTCGACCAGGCTGTTCACCGCGCCGGTCCGCTCCCACTGGACGGCGAAATGCTTCTGCGATCGGCGTGCCACCAGGAAGGTCACCCCGATCGACATCGGCACCATGACCAGCGAGATCAGCGCCAGCAGCCAGCTGATGGTCAGCATCATGACCAGCACGCCGAGGATGGTGAGGAAGGAGGTGAGCAGCTGGCTCAGGCCCTGCTGCAGGGTCGTGGTCACGTTGTCGATGTCGTTGGTGACCCGGCTCAGCACGTCACCATGGGGATGGCTGTCGAAGTACTGGAGCGGCAGGCGGGCCAGCTTTGCCTCCACGTCGCGACGCATGCCGGAGACGGTCCGCTGCGCCACCCCGGCCATGATGTAACCCTGCCCCCAACTGAGGGCCGCACCGAGCAGGAAGAGGAGGGCCACGACGCCGAGGTCGACGCCGAGCTGGTTGAACTGGATGCCCTGGCCCGGGATCACGGTGGTGCCACTCAGCATCTGGGCGATCTGGCGGTCCTGGCCCCCTTGAAGCCTCAGGTACGCCTCCGCCTGCGCCTGGCTGATCCCCGCCGGGAGGCTCTTGCCGATCAGACCGTCGAAGAGCACGTTGGTCGCGTTGCCGATGATCCGGGGCGCAGCGACGGTGAAGGCGACTCCCAACGAGCCAAGGACGGCGGCGGCGGTGATCCACCAGCGCTCGGGGCGGAGCCGGCCGACCAGCAGGCGCAGGGCCCGCCACAGGTCCTTGGCACTCTTGGGCGGACCGGCCGGCATCATCCGGCCCGGCCCACCGAAGCCGCCCCGGCGAGGCCCGCGTCCCGGGCCGTGCGCCATCATGCCGCCCTACCCTCCAAGAACCGCGTCCGCGCTCTGAGAAGATCCGGATGCGCAGGCGGGGCGGGGATGGTTTTCATGCTTGCTGCCCCCAATGGCTCAGATCGCATCTCCCCCCGCTCCGCCGACCTTCTACGACCGCTGATTAGGCTCTGCGAACCATCGCTATGTAGGGCGAAGCCGGCAAGGAAGGCCTGCGTTCCAGGATCCATGACCAACGGAGGGACGGCATGAGGATCGCGGTGGGTGTGGACATCGCCAAGGAGGTTCATTGGGCGACCGCTCTGAACGAGGTCGGCGAGGCACTCCTCGATCGGCGCGTTCCGAACGATCCCCGGAGCTTGGAGGAGCTCATCGAGCAGCTGCGGGCCCTGGACGCGGAGATCACCGTTGGGCTGGACGTGGTCGGTGGAATCGCCTCGCTGGCCCAGGCCATGCTGAGCGCAGCAGGGCTTCCCCTCGTGCACGTGCCCGGGCTCGCTGTCAACCGGGCGCGCCAAGGGACCACAGGTGGGGAGAGCAAGAGCGATCCCCGTGACGCCCGGGTGATCGCCGACCAGGTGCGTTCGCGTCGTGATCTCCGACCGATCGCTGCCGCCGAGGAGCTGGATACCGGCATCCGCCTCCTGGTTGGTCGCCGCCGGGATCTCACTGACGAGCAAACCCGGCGCCTGGCCCGCCTGCGGGATCTGCTGACCAGCATCCACCCTGGCCTCGAGCGGGAGGTCGACGTCACCAACAAGGGCGGCCTCTGGCTGCTCACCCGCTATGTCACCCCCGCGGAGATCCGCGCCGCCGGCCAGAGCCGTCTCGTGGCCTACCTCCGGCGGGCTGGGAACCTGAGGCAGGTGGAGAAGCTCGCTGAGGCCGCGCTGGCCGCTGCGCGGGCCCAGCGCATCGCTGTCCCCGGCGAGGCTGTCGCTGCCAGCCTGATCCGCGAGTTGGCACGCGAAGCCCTGGCGACCCGAGAACGCCTGGAGGGTCTCGACAAGGAGCTGGGAGAGCTTCTTGCCCGCCACCCTGATGCAGCCCTCATCCGCAGCCTGCCCGGCATGGGGGCCGTCCTCACCGCCGAATTCATCGCCGAGGCAGGCACCATCACCCGGTTCCGCTCCGCCGATGCGCTGGCCGCGGCGGCAGGCCTGGCTCCGGTGCTGCGCCAGTCGGGCAAGGTGCGCTTCCTGCGAAGGCCTGCCGGAGGGAACAAGGGCCTCAAGCGGGTCTTCTACCAGTCCGCCTTCTGCTCCCTGAACACGCCCAGCAGCCGCGCCTTCTACCAGCGCAAGCGGACCGAGGGGAAACGTCACCACCAGGCGCTCATCGCTCTGGCCCGCCGGCGCATCGACGTGCTCTGGGCCATCCTCGCCAGCCGCCAGCCCTTCAGTGAGGAACATCGGAAAGTCGCTTGACAGGAGCATTAGGCTGCGTTCTCCCCGAGCTGCGAGACGACGATCTCGCGGTACTCCGGGCAGGAGACCATGAGCTGCTCGTGGGTCCCGGAGCCGACCACCACCCCGTCGTCGAGGACGATGATCCGGTCGGCGCTCAGGATGGTGCTCACCCGCTGAGCCACGATCACGACGGTCACGTCCCGCGTCTCGGCGCTCAGCTCGGCACGCAGCCGCGCGTCCGTCGCCGCGTCCAGCGCGGAGAAGCAGTCGTCGAAGAGATAGATCAGCGGTCGCTTGACCAGGGCGCGGGCGATGGCGAGCCGCTGCCGCTGGCCGCCGGAGACGTTGGTGCCACCCTGGTCGATGGGGGCCTCGAGCTGGCCGCCCATGGTGGCCACGAAATCCCGGGCCTGGGCCACCTGGAGCGCGTGCCAAAGATCGGCGTCGGTGGCGTCATCGTCGGCGAAACGCAGGTTGTCGGCGATCGTCCCGCTGAAGAGGAACGCCTGCTGGGGCACCAGGCCGATGCACGCCCAGAGCTCTTCGAGCGTGCGCTCCCTGACGTCCACTCCGTCGATGAGCACCGCCCCGGAGGTCGCGTCGAAGAAGCGCGGGATGAGGTTCAGGAGAGTCGTCTTGCCGGCGCCGGTGCCACCGATGATGGCGGTGGTCTCGCCGGGGCGGAGCTGGAACGAGACGTCGCGGAGCACCGGCTGCTCTCCGCCCGGGTAGCCAAAGGTGACATCGCGGAACTCGACGACCCCCCTGGGGGCTGCCGGGGTCACCGGATGCTCGGGGCTCCGGATCGCCGGCTCCACCAGCGCCACCGCCGCAATGCGCTCAGAGCTCGCCTGGGCGCGGGGAACCAGGATGAACATGACCACGGCGATGAGCACCGACATGAGGATCTGGAGGATGTAGGCGAGGAACGCCGTCAGGTTGCCGATCGGCATCTGGCCGCTGCTGATGAGGTGGCCGCCGAACCAGAGGACCGCGACGCTCGAGAGGTTCATGATCGCCATCATCAGGGGCATGGCGAGCACGAAGAGCCGGTTGACCCGCAGGCCGGTCGCGGTGAGGCTGGCGTTGGCAGCGGCGAAGCGGCGCTCCTCGTCGTCGGAGCGGACGAAGGCGCGGATCACCCGGACCCCGGTGATCTGCTCGCGCAGCACCTGATTGATCCTGTCGATCTTCACCTGCATCGACTTGAACTGCGGCACGGCGAGGAACAGCATGGCGACGACGATCAGGGCCATCAGCGGGACCGCCACCACCAGCAGCACGGAGAGGGTGACGTCCTCGTGGAGCGCCATGATCACGCCCCCGACCATCATGATCGGCGCCGCGACCATCAGGGTCAGCGCCATCTGCAGGAAGATCTGGATCTGCTGCACGTCGTTGGTGTTGCGGGTGATCAGTGAGGCCGTCCCGAAGCTGTTTATCTCGCGCGCCGAGAAGCGCATGACGCGCCCGAACACGATCGCCCGCAGGTCGCGGCCGACCCCCATCGAGGTGCGGGAGGCGAAGTAGGTCGCGACGACGGCGGCCACCCCGCTCAGCAGGGTGAGTGCGAGCATCCACGCGCCGGTGTGCCAGATGTACCCGACATTGCCCACGGTGATGCCGTTGTTGATGATGTCGGCCGTGAGGTTGGGCAGGTAGAGGCCGAGGATCGTCTGGATGACGATCAGCACCAGGACGATCGAGACCTGCACCCGGTAGGCCCGGAGCCGCGCCAGCATCATGCGGATCAGGGTCATGAGCGGTGCCCCCGCTCCGGGCGGGGCGCCCCCTGGACGATGGTCACGAGGCGCGCCACCCAGCACCCCGGGGCGTCCGGTCGCCGTCCGCTCGGATGGAGAGTGCGCTCGTCATCGCTGGCCTCCTCGGGGTGACCCCTCCACCGGGATATCCTACATGAACTGTACCGTTCTTGCCAAGCAAGATTGAGGTCATGTAGGAGATTTGTCACCCCGCGCAACGGGCCAGCGGCGGGACCAGGCGACCAGAGCGATTCCGGCCAGGAGGATCACCCCGAGACCGAGGGCGATGGTCGCGAGCCACTTCCCGGTGAGGCTGCCCCCCGAGTAGTTGGGGATGGAGGGGATCGCCTGGAGGCGGTGGACGTAGAGCCCTTCGGTGGTGGCCGCCCAGATCGCCGGGTCCGCACCGACGGGGTCGGCGGCGAGACCGAGCACGCCGTCCGGCAGGCCGGGGTCCGCCCTCACCCAGTCGTCCCCGCCGTCGGAGGTGAGCAGGGTCCCGTAGCCGTCGGTGCCCAGGTAGACCACCGCGCTGACCTCGATGGTGCTGAAGGCGGCGAGGCCGGTGACCCCGGGCGTCCCGGTGACCAGGGTGGCCGGCAGCAGGGCCAGCGAGACCGACCAGCCACCATCCGATGACCGGCGCCACACAGTCCCCGAGGTGCTGACGGCGATCACCACCCCCGGGGTCGCGAGCGGGGCGGCGATGAGGTGGGCGCCCGCTCCGAGGTCGGGGCTGCCGGGGTCGCGGCTCGGCGAGTGGCCATCGCTGCTGACCAGCACCTCGCCGGCGGCGCTGATCGACCAGGTGCGCGCCCTGACGGTGACCTGAGCGGCCGGCAGGGGAGGTGGAGCGGCTGCCGCGGCGAAGCCATCCTCCGTCTGCACGACGGGCCTCCCCGCCACCAGGGCGGTGACCCTCCCCTGGACCACGGCGACCCGCGAGACCGTCTGGCCCGCGAACCCCGCCAGCTGCCACCAGGGGGCGTCGGCCTCGGCGGGCATGGCCGCCATCGATGCCAGGGCCAGGGCACCGAGGGGTAGGGCGATCGCGGCCGCGGCCCCGCGCACTCTGCGGCGGCGGGCGGGTGTCACGCCCGTCCTCACCTCACCGGACGCTCAGCGAAACCTCGAGGTGCGGGCGAGCATGCTCAGCCCGCCGAAGAACCAGAGGGCTCCGATCACGATCAGGAACCAGGGGACGTAGACGATCCCCGCCCCACCGGAGCCGGAGATGGTGTTCAGGTTGACGACCGTGACCACGATGCCGATGGCGAGGAGAAGGGCGCCGAGCAGGGTGTGGGTGATCGCCCGGCGGCGGACGAAGGCTCCGACCGGCTGTCCGGCCATGGGCCCGTACATGCCGCGCCGCCAGCCGCGGTACCCCATGCCGTAGCCGAAGGGGCCCTGACCCTGGCCGTATGGGCCCTGGCCCTGGCCGTATGGGCCCTGGCCCTGGCCGTACGGTCCCTGGCCCTGGCCGTACGGTCCCTGGCCCTGGCCGTACGGTCCCTGCCCAAAGGGGGGCTGCCCACCAAACGGGGGCTGACCGTAGGGAACCTGCCCGGGAGAGCCGGGATTCGGCGGGGACCCGTAGGGGCCCGGTCCGGTCTCCGCGCCGCCGGGAACACCCCAGGCTGCCCCGGGGTCGGGCGCCGCCCCGGATGCGGGGGGCTGGCCCCCGGGGGTGGCGGCCGGCGTCCCACCGAGGCCCGGGTCGGGCGTCCACGGCGCGTACCAGCCGGCCTGATCTCCCGAGGGAGAGGGGGACGGAGAGAGGGGGTCGGGGCCGCCGGGGGACCCGGGGTCCGGCGAGGAGGGGTAGCCTGACTGGGTCATCCGGCCATCTCCGCAAACGAGGGGCGAGGAGTCGAGCATACGCGCTGAGGCGGCGCGAAACCGCCGAGCCCACCCCGGCCGCGTTTCGGGCCGGCATGGCAGACTGTCCACCCGTGGAGCGGATCGGGGTCGCGGTGATCGGGTACGGGCTGGCGGGCCAGGTCTTCCACGCGCCGCTGGTGGTGGCGACCCCGAGCCTCGAGGTGAGAGCGATCGTCACCGCCAACCCCGAGCGACGCCAGAGGGCGGAGCGCGAGTTCCCCGACGCCCGCCTGCTCGCCACCGCCGACCAGCTCTGGAACGACACCGACGGCATCGGCCTGGCGGTGGTGGCGACGCCCAATCACCTCCATGCGACGCAGGCGATCACCGCCCTCGAGCTCGGTCTCGCAGCGGTCGTCGACAAGCCGATCGCGCTGAGCACGAGGGAGGCCGGGACGATGCTGGCGGCGGCCGAGCGCACCGGGCGCCCGCTGGCCGCCTTCCAGAACCGGAGGTGGGACAGCGACTTCCTGCTCCTGCGGGAGACGGTCGCCGGCGACCAGCTCGGTGGGCTGTTCCGCGTGGAGAGCCGCTTCGAGCGGTTCCGGCCGGAGGTCAACACGGCCTCGTGGCGTGAGGAGACCCCACCCGGCGCGGGCGGTGGGCTCCTCCTCGATCTCGGCAGCCACCTCATCGATCAGGCGCACGTGCTGCTGGGGAAGCCGCAGCGCGTCTACGCGGAGATCTCGCTGGCGCGCCCGGGGGCGGTCGCCGACGACGACTGCTTCCTCGCCCTCGAGTTCCCCGGCGGCGCCCGCGCCCACCTCTGGATGAGCACCCAGGCTCCCTCGATCGGGCCGCGCTGGCGCGTGTGGGGCAGGCGGCGGGCGCTCGAGGTGTGGGGCCTCGACCCTCAGGAGGGCTACATCAGGGCCGGCGGACGCCCCACCGACCCCGGTTATGGTGGGCCGGACGGGAGCCAGCGCGCCGTGCTCACCGAGGGCGGGGAGGGCGGCGCCGCTCGTGAGCTGCCGCTGCCCGCCGGGCGGTACGGCGACTTCTACGCCGGGATGGCCGCGGCGATCCGCGGGGAGGGGCCCGTGCCGGTGCCCGCCCAGGCCGGACGCGATGTGCTCGCGGTCATCGAGGCGGCGCGGGCGAGCGTGGCCACCGGCAGGGTGGTGACGCCGGATTTCGCCGGCGCGGCCGGGTAGCCGCCGGCCGCGGGCCGGGCGCGCGCGAGACCCTAATACCCGTACAGGCCGGGCAGGACGGCGAGCGTGACCACGATGTCGGCGACCATGTGGACCACGATCGCCGGCCAGATCGAGCTGGTCCGCTGGGTGACCCAGCCGAGCACGAAGCCGAGCAGCATCGTGAGCGGCACGAAGGGGGCCACCGGTCCCTGGTAGACGATGGCGAGATGGGCGAGCCCGAAGACCACCGCCTGGCAGGCGTTGGCCACCAGCGGTGAGCTGAACCGCTCGAGGCTGCCGAGCAGGAGGCCGCGGAACTGGAGCTCCTGGGCCGCGCCCTGGAGCATGTTGGCGGGGACCAGCCAGGGGGCGTCGCGCACCAGCGCCGGGATGGCCAGCCCCTCGCGGCCGAGCAGGCCGGCCGGGATCAGCAGGAAGACCAGGAAGAAGAGCGCGGTGCCGCTCACGGCCCAGGCGACGGCGGGCCAGCCGAGGTGGAGCAACCGGAGGCGGGGGTGGTCGCGGCGCAGCACCAGCCAGACCAGTCCGAGGATGACGGCGGTGACCCCGAACCAGGCCACCGAGGCGTTAAGGTTGGCCTGGTCGCCGGTCTGCTGGACTCCGGCGTGGGCGAGCAGGGCGGGGGCGCCGAGGAAGGCTGACCACGACAGGGTGATCGCCACCAGGCTGACCAGCACCAGACGCGCGCGGGCCAGGCCCGGCACGACCAGGGCGATGGCGAGCAGCCCGAGGGCGACGCCGCTGGCCCGCAGCGTGTAGGGGTCGAGGCCGTTCGGATCGCTGTAGAGGTTGGGGACCAGCACGACCGCGGCCAGCGCGACCAGGGCCACCAGGAGGGGGACGAACGGCGCCCAGCCGGCGGCGCGGGCGACGGCGGGCCGGGGATCGACCCGCGCCGGTTCCGGCAGGGGGGCCGCGGGCTCGGGCTCAGCCGGCGGCGGTGCGGACATCTCGCCAGCGATCGATGACCCCGGGGACGCCGAGACCGGGCAGCCGGGCCGCCTCGGCCAATGAGGTGTTGGCGGCGGGCACGACCTCGACGCCGATGAGCCGGTGGCAGGCGACCAGCAGGTCCATGTCCTCCTCGGCGATGGGGGCGACCGCCATCATCCCGCGCATCACCACCCAGCCGCGGGTGACCCGGTAGCCGAGCCCGATCAGCTTGCGGCCGCCCACGGCGACGTCACTGAAGCCCGGGCACCAACCGCCCTCGACGCGCCCGCTGACGGCGTCCACGCCGAAGAGGGCGAGAGCGGAGCGGAACCAGGAGCTGAGCGAGCCATTCATCCAGTCGAGGGGCATCCCCCGCTCGGGAGGGGGCACCCCGACTGCGCAGAGCCCCATCCATCCCGGACCCCCGATGACGAAGGTCCCGCCGGCGGGGCTGGTGGCGAGGCCGGGCAGGCCGGGGAGGGCGCGCACCGCAGCCAGGAGATCGGGCTTGCGGGCGAGCCCGGCTCCGACCGCCACCCGCCGCACCGTGGTCCGGAGCTGGAGCGCCACCGTTCCCGGCTCGCCGGCGAGGTGGAGCGGCAGCTCGGGCGGATCGTCGATCCCGGTCTCCGCGGTGACCTCGGCAACCCGCACCGCGCCGTTGCGCGGCGGCGGGGAAATGGGGCGAGAACTGACGCCGGCGACCTGCTCCGCGCTCACGAAAGCGACGGTAGCGCAGCCCGGCGCGGCGGCCGGAGCCGGACATGACAGGATTGCGAGCCGTGCCCGACCCCGCGCGCATCCCCGACCGGCACGTGCACACCGAATGGTCGTGGGACGCCGCCCTCGGGGAGATGACCGCGACCTGCGCCGGGGCGGTCGAGCTCGGCCTCCCCGCGGTCGCCTTCACCGAGCACGCCGACTTCAACGCCTGGGTGCCGTGCCCGGCCGCGGGGGTGGGGCCGCCAGTGGCGGGCTCGCGGAAGGACGCCGGTCAGGCCGCGACGGCCGCGCCGCCGAACCGCTGGGCATGGTCGCCGGGGCGCCTCCCCGGGCATCGCTGGCCGGTCCGCACCCCGGCCACCCCCACCCGGAGCGGGTACCTCGACATCGCCGGGTACTGGGAGGCGATCGACCGCTGCCGCTCGGCCTTCCCCGGCCTGCGCATCGAGTCGGGGGCCGAGCTGGGCGAGCCCAACCTCTTCCCCGCCCAGGTCGCCGCGCTGCTCGCGCACCGTCCCCTCGATCGCGTCCTCGGGTCGATGCACTGCATCGAGGTGGAGGGGGAGCTGGTTGACATGAGCGTCCCCGAGCTGCTCTCGCCCGAGCACGCGGGCTCACGGTTCCGCCGCTACCTGACCGCCACCCGGGAGCTGGCGGAGAGCACCGCGCCCTTTGCCATCCTGACCCACCTGGACTACCCGAAGCGGTACTGGCCGCATTCGATCGTGAGATTCGACGAGCGGGACTTCGAAGAGGAGTACCGCGGGGTGCTCGTCGCGCTGGCCAGGAGCGGCCGGACCCTCGAGGTCAACAGCAGCCGGGCCATGGGCCCGCCCCGTGGGCCGTGTCCCGGGCTGCTGCCGCTGCGCTGGTGGCGCGAGGTGGGTGGCGAGGCGATCAGCTTCGGCAGCGACGCCCACCGCCCCGAGCACCTCGCCGCCGGCCTTGCCGACGCGGCCGCGATCGCCGAGGCGGCCGGCTTCCGGCCGGGAGACGACCCGCTCCAGCTCTGGGGGCGCGCCTGAGCGGGCTCAGCCCCGGGCGAGCATGCAGGCGCGCCCGGGCCCGCTCCGCTCCAGGCCGGGAGGTTCCGGCGTTCGATGCGCCCCGGGCATGCGCGCCAGTCCGGACGTCCGGTGGGTCCGATGGCGTCCGCCTCTGTGGAGCCCGGGCCAAAGCGACATGATGGGAGTCAGCGCACACGCTTCCAGGAGGGCTCGGTCATGGCAACCGCCGCTTCCGACATGCAGATGGGGATCCCCGCCGACGAGCGGT
>DNAU01000279.1:0-987 GCA_003491925.1 Chloroflexota bacterium | reverse complement strand
AAGACCCACAACTACCACTGGAACGTGACCGGGCCGATGTTCTCGTCCCTGCACCTGATGTTCGAGACCGAGTACATGGAGCTGGCCCTGGCCGTGGACGAGATCGCCGAGAGGATCCGCGCGCTCGGGGTCCGGACGCCCGCGTCGTACCGTGAGTTCTCGGCGCTGGCCACCATCACCGAGGACACCGACACCCCCAACGCCACCGAGATGGTGCGGCGTCTCGAGAAGGACCAGGAGGCGGTGGTGCGGGTGGCCCGCGAGGTCTTCCCCGTGGCCGAGGCGGCCCAGGACCAATCCACCGTTGACCTGCTGACCCGCCGGATGCAGATCCACGAGAAGACCGCCTGGATGCTGCGCAGCGTGCTGGAGTGACCCCGGGGGCCCAGACCTGGTCCCCCGGAGGGGACCGAGGCCTGGACTCTCGTAGGAAGAGGACGGACCGGGCTTAGGGCCGCGCGCCCAGGTGGTGCCGTCCGGCCAGGGTGGGAACGCTCTGCCGGTGGCTCACTGGAACCATCCGGAGACGTCGACGACTGCGTTGATGGTGCCCAGGTCGTTGAAGAGGTCGATCTCCCCGGCGCCGGTGCCGCTCGTCGGCACCTGGACGATCGCCAGGTTGGGAAGGTTCTGTTGGGCGTTGACGTTCAGGTCACTGGCGTTGGGCAGGGAGACGTCGGCCGGGTAGAGGGTGAAGTAGGTGAATGAGGTCCCCGACACCGCGGTGACGTTGGCGATGACCGCCACCGGCGAAGCCGGGAGGCCGTCGACCCCTGCCACCGGGATGTTCAGCGTCCCGCCCTGGCTCAGGGTCTTGCCGGTGCACTCGGTGGTGTAGCCGACCTCGGCCTCGCTGCGCGTGTCGCAGATGCGCGTGGGCGGAGTGGCGTAGAAGAGGGCGCCCTGGGTGCTCTCGGTGCCATTGCCGAACCAGCCGTTGATATCGAGGATGTAGTTGATCGATCCCAGCGAGTTGTAGACGCAGAC
>DNAU01000213.1:5491-6134 GCA_003491925.1 Chloroflexota bacterium | reverse complement strand
GCCTCGAGGGCGGCGATCTCCGCCTCCGAGAAGGGGTCGGGGGGCTCCCCGTCACCGGGGTCGACGTTCGGCACCTCCAGCGTCGCGGGGTCGATCACGAATCCGGTGGTGCGGCACCAGCGCAGGAAGGTCTTCAGGTTCTTGATGTACTGCTGGGCGGACGCCGGCCTCATCTCCCCCTCACCGAGGAGGTCCTGCTTGAGGCGTTCCACCCGCTCCGGGGTCACCTCCTCCGGAGCACGGATCCCGTTCTCCTCGCGCCACTCACGGCAGCGGTCGCCCTGGAGGATCCAGCGGTAGTTGTCGGCCTGGCCCTGCCCGAAGGCGCGCGTGCCCTGGGGCCCGCGCTCCTCGATCATGGCGCTGACGGCGGCGTCCCAGCCCGCCCAGTCGGCGACCAGACGGGGGGCGAAGGCCACCCGAGGGGGCGGCGTGTAGGCGTTGCCGGCGCGGCGCCGGACTGGTTTCTGGGGCATGATGCTCCTTGACGCAAAAAGTGGGAGGAAGTGCGTCAAGGACCCTCTTGGCGTCTTTCCTGACCACTTTCCCGGAGCCATCATGGCCACCCCACAGGGGTCTTCCACAACCCTCGTTGCGTATTCGAAACGAGTTGGGGATGGGGTCGTGGAGCGGGAGACGAGAC
>DNAU01000213.1:0-5413 GCA_003491925.1 Chloroflexota bacterium | reverse complement strand
CGCGACATCCAGCTTGGAAGGCTAGCGCTCTACCAACTGAGCTACTCCCGCGTCACCGACACAGGATAGCGCTCCCCCGGTCCCCCTCCACGACCGCCGCGAAACCGGCGAGTGGGCTCAGTGCCCGCAGCCGCGGGCCTCGCCGGCTCCGTCGGCAGTCTGGAAGCTGTGTCCACAGCTGCACGTCCGCACCGCGTTGGGGTTGTGGATCGTGAAGCCGCCGCCCATGAGGGCGTCGACGTAGTCGATCTCGGCGCCCTCCAGGTACTGGGCCGAGTACTCGTCGATGTAGACGGAGAGCCCGTTGAGCCTGACCACCTCGTCGTCCTGGCGGGGCGGGTTGTCGTCCAGGCCCATCCCGTAGGAGAAGCCGCTGCAGCCCCCCGACTGGATGAAGACGCGGAGGCCGACCTCGCCCTTGGGCTCCTGCTGCTCGATGAGCCCCTTGAGCTGCCCTGCGGCTGCTTCGGAGACGGTGATCATTGGGGGTCCCTCTGGGTCGGCTGCGCCGCCCTCCGGCGGTGGGTTCGACGCTCATGATACGACACCGGCGGCCACGAGATGACCGTCCGGCCCGGTTCCGCCGGGACCTTCGGCCCATGCGCCGTCTCCGAGACGCCCCACGGGCCCGCCCCGAGGCTCAATCGCGCCCCGCCTCCGCGGCATACCGCGGCAGGTGGACGTCCTCCTTGCCGACGAAGCTCATCGCGCCCGCCACCCGGTGGTGCCCGGCGACCTCGTCGATCTGGCGCAGCATCTCCTGGCAGATCCGGCGGTAGCTGGGATGCCCCTGGGGGGAGGTGCGCAGCTCGATCAGGTGGAGCGCCTCCCGGGCGTTGAGCTTGATGACGTAGCGCACCCGGTGGGCCAGGGTCACCAGGTACTGGGCCTGCTCGGGGAAGTCGGGATGGATCAGCGCCCAGGCCGCCTCGGCCCTCTCCACCGCCTGCCGCCACCGCCCCTCCAGCCCGGCGGCCGCCACCTGGTCCGGGACCCCGTAGCCGAGCGCGGGGGTCAGCTCCTGCCACTGGATGGTGAGCAGCCGGTGGCGCTGCAGGTCGCGGAAGGCCCCGTAGTCCGACACCAGCTCAAAGGTGTAGTCGGTGTGCTCGAAACCCCTCCCGGGCCGGTGCCGCCGATTGCCCCGCCGCCCGAGCGCCGCCGCGAAGAGCCGGTCCCGCTCTAGATCGGAGAGCTCGCGCACCGCCGCCACCACCTCGGTCAGCGAGGCCCTGGTGTGGGGCAGGAGGGCCGCGGTCATGATCCGATCCTCGCCGTCGGCATCCCATCGGAGCAGGGTCACTCGGCCGCCGTCCGCCAGACCTCCCAGGGGGAGCGCCTCCACCACCCGACCCCCGGCCGGCGAGCCCGAGGCGACCGGTCTCCTCCCCCCGCGCGCCAGCGCCCGCTCCGCCTCCCGGGCCAATCCCGCCGCCGTCTCGCGCAGGTAGTCCACCCAGACCCCGCCGCGGTCGGCGCGGTCGAGCCGGGTGACCAGCTCGGGGACGGCCATCTGCAGCTCGCGGTCGATCAGCTCCGCGTACGACCGCGCCTCGGGCAGCGGATGGGCCCGCAGCCGCATCACCAGCTGCTCGAGCGCCTGGGGCGAGGCGAACACCCCGAGGTTGCTGACCGTCCCGGCGGGGAGCAGCCCGCGCAGCAGGTCGAGCGCCAGCGCCCGGACGGCCCGGTCTCGCGCCTTGGCGTCGGTCTCCGGGGGAAGGGCCTGGGCGAGGTGCGCGTGGAGCAGCGGGAGCATCTCGACGTAGGCGAGGAAGAGCCCGTCCATCGCCGCGGTGTAGGTGGCGGCGTGCGCCGAGGCCATCAGCTCCGGGTCCCGGTAATAGCGGTAATGCCCGTCGCGGAGGTCGGTGTAGGGGATGTACCGGGTCGACTGCTCGAGGTAGGCGGCCAGGCGGCCCCATTCGATCGCTTTGGCCAGAGGCTGGCTGACCTGCTCGCAGGCCAGGTGGATGCCCCCGAGCTGGGCGACCGAATCGTCCCCGTACTCGGCGATGACCCTCCCGAAGAGGCGCGTGGCCCGCGCCCTGCCCGCGCCGTCCCGTCCCGCGGGCGGCCCCCCACCCGCGGCTGCGTCACCCTCCAGGAACTCGTCGAGGAGGAGCCGGCGCAGGCTCTTCGGGCTCCGGCTGTAGCGCGCGAAGAGCGCCGCCGCGGTCACCTGAGAGAGGCCATTGAGGACGAATGCGGGGGAGTCCAGGTTGCTGACCCACGGCTCGAGCCGCGCCCGTTCGGCGGCGTCGAGGGGGTCGACGTGGTACGGCCGGTCCATCGACGCACAAGTGTACGGTCACACCACTGGTCACGGGCTGGCCGGTGGTTGCGGCGGACGATCCGCCGCCGGCGGCGAGCCCTGCCCAGGGCGGCCCGATCAGCCGTGGGCGGGGTGCTTACCCGAGGAGGCGGCGTGGTCGTCGATCCGCCAGTGGAGCCGGGGATCGACCCCCACCACGCCGTCGAGCCGGCCCAGCAGCCGCACCACGAGGTCGGCCTGGCTCTGGGTGGCCACCTCCCCCTCCAGCGCGACCACGCCCTCTTGCACGCTCACCGTGACCGCGGCGGCGCCCATTGCCAGAGCCCCGTGGAGCAGGTGCTCGGCGTCCCGCCGCAGGTGCTCGTCGGGGAGGAGGTAGACCCGGAGCAGGTCGGCCCGGCTCACGATCCCGATCAACGAGCCGCCGTCGACGACAGGGAGCCGCTTGAGGTGACGGAGATACATGGTCTTGGCGGCCTGGCGCAGGGTGGTGTCGGGGTGCACGCAGGTGACCGGCGTGCTCATCAGCCCCTCGGCGGTCAGCGCCTCACGGCGGCGGCGGAACTCGTGAGAGAAGTGGCCGCCGCTCAGCCAGGGGACGTGGGCGCCGGCCGGCAGGTCGATCTGCTTGGCGAGCAGGTCCTCCTCGGAGACCACCCCCACCACGTGCCCGTGATCGTCGACGACCGGGACCCCGCTCACCCGCTCCGAGAGCAGCAGCTCGGCCACCGCCTTGACCGGCGCGTTGGGGGGGACGTGCACGACCGGCGACGACATGACGTCGCGGACGGTCCACTTCTTCTCCTCTCGGCTCCCGTGCCCGTGCGGACCCGGTGCCTCCTCCTCCCGCGATGGCGATCCCGCCACGAAGGCGGTGACCACCAGTCCCAAGCCACTGTTACCGCTCATGTCCACACCTCCTGGCGGTGCGGAGCTTCACTCCAGCCGTCAGTTCCACGGTGCTCCCCTGCCGCGTTCATGCCAGGGGCATCGGTATGAGGCCGGAGAGGGCCGACCGGCCCGTGCGGACGCCTACAATCCGGCGGGCCATGGGCCTGCCAAGCGCCGCTTCCGGGGACGCACGGGTCGAGGCGGCTGGTCAGGCCGCCGCCGCACCCCTCCCCCGCTTCCTCGCGGACGTCTACGAGGACCTGAGCCGCTGCAACAAGTGCTCCCTCTGCCAGGCGGTCTGCCCCACCTATCAGGTCAACCCGGTGGAATGGGAGACGGCGCGGGGTCGGGTCGCGCTGATCCGGGACGCGATCGAGGGCCGTTTGGAGCTGCGCGAGATCGCCGACGGTCCGCTCTCGACGTGCCTCACCTGCGACAACTGCGTGGCCGCCTGCCCGCCCCGGGTGCCGACGGCGCAGATCGTCAGCCGGGCCCGCCAGGAGCTGCACGAGCAGGAGGGGTACCCACGCGGCCAGCGCTGGCTGCTGCGGACCGTCCTCCCCCGCCCGGGGGGCACGCGCACCCTCCACCGGCTCTCCCGCGCCGCCCAGGTGACCGGGCTCCACGCCGCCGCCCGCCGGCTTCGGATCACCCGTCTGATGGGGACGGTGGGAGCGATGGCGGAGAGGGTCGGCCCGCTCCCCCGGCGCCGCGCCGATCAGAGGATCGCCGGCCTCCCCGCGGTCACCCCCCCGGTGCGCGGCCGGCTCGGCTTCCTGCTCTGCTGCTACCAGAACCTGGTCGCCCCGGAGGCGACCGAGGCGGCGATGCGGGTGCTGCTGGCGAATGGATTCGAGCTGGAGGTGCCTCGCCTGGGCTGCTTCGGGCTGCCGGCCCAGAGCCTGGGCGACGGGCGCGCGGTGCGGGAGATGGCCGGTAGGACCGTCTCCGCCCTGACCGGGCTCGGCGTGGACGGGCTCGTCTCCGACGTCGCGAGCTGCGCCGCGCACGTCCGCCGCTATGGGGGCATCCTGGGCGGCGACCCGGAGCTGGGTGACGCCGCCCGGCGGGTGGCGGACGCCACCGACCTCGCCAGCGTTCATCTGGAGCGGGTGGGGTGGCGGGCACCACTGGGGCCCCTGCCCTGGCACGTCACCATCGACGAACCCTGCTCGCTGCCGCTCGAGGGACCGTCGCGCAGGGTGGCGAGCGCCCTCCTGTCGCGCATCCCCGAGCTGAGGATCACCCCGCTCCATGAGGCGGCGATGTGCTGCGGCGGCCCGGGAAGCTACGCCACCTCCCAGCCCGGGCACAGCGACGCCATCCTCGCCCGCAAGTTCGAGAACGTGGTCGCAACCGGCGCCGGCGTGCTGGTGACCGAGAACGTCTCCTGCCTGGTGCAGCTGCGGGCCGGCGCGCGATGGCACGCGCCGGGGGTGCGGGTGATGCACCTGATGGAGGTCCTGGACGCGGCCATCGCCGCGGCCCCGGCCGGCTGAGGACCGGGGACGCCGGCGGGAGCGCGCCGCGGGCACTAGGATTGCGGGCGATGGCCAGCTCCCCCGCGATCGTCTGCCGGGGACTGACCAAGGACTACGGCGCCAAGCGGGCCCTGGACGGCGTCGGCCTCGAGCTGCGGACCGGCGAGATCTTCGGCTACCTGGGCAGCAACGGGGCGGGCAAGACGACGACCATCCGCTGCCTGCTGGGCCTGATCCGCCCGACCGCGGGTACCGCCACCGTCCTCGGCCTGGACGTCCGCGACGACAGTCTCGGGGTCCGGCGGCACACCGGCTACCTCCCCGGCGACCTCCGCCTCTACCCGCGCCTCACCGCGCGGCAGTTGCTCGAGTACCTCGGCGACCTGCGCGGCGGCGTGCGGGGGTCGCGGGTCGAGGAGCTCGCCCGGCGGCTCGAGTGCGATCTCGGCCTGCGCTGCGGGGCGATGTCCCACGGCAACCGGCAGAAGGTCGGCATCATCCAGGCGCTGATGCACGACCCGGCGGTGCTCATCCTCGACGAGCCGACCGCGACCCTCGACCCGCTCATGCAGCGGGATGCGCTCAATCAGGTCCGCGAGGCGCGCGACCGCGGTTTGCCGGCGTTCGCCGAGACGTGCCCGCAGTACCTGCTGCTCTCGATTGAAGACAACATGGAAGGCAAGGGCTGGGAAGGCGCGAAATACGTGTTTACGCCGCCGCTGCGCGAGAAGAAGAACCAGCCGAAGTTGTGGGAGGGCTTGCGCAG
>DNAU01000214.1 GCA_003491925.1 Chloroflexota bacterium | reverse complement strand
GCTGACCTCCGCTCAGCCCGAGGTCGAGGGCGCGCTGGGCGGGAGGCCGGCCGAAGCCATCGATCTCCTCAACGCGCGCACCCCGGTGTACGACTTCGCCGCACCGGTGATGGCCACGGGGTCGAGCGAGGTGCTCGGAGTGGTCGTCTACAGCATGCCCCTCACCGACCAGCTGCTGCGTCTGCTCGGCGCGGTCGGCCAGGGCTACACGCCGGTGATCCTCGCCAACCAGCCGGGGGCCACGCTCTATGCCCTCTCCGGCAATCCCGCCGACCCCACGCTCTCCGCGGAGACCCTCCCGTCGTCCATCGGCAACCAGCTCGGTCGCTCCGGTGGGAGCTTCGCGGGTTACTCGACCGTCCCGCGATCCGGCGACACCGCCCTCGCCCTGGAGGGGATGAATCCCAACGCCGGGCCCCCCGTCCTCTACGTGGGCGTCGAGACCCCCCTCTCGCTCTTCATCGGTGACCAGACGACGGACGAGCTGACCGTGGTCTGGCTGGCCCTCACCGCGCTGCTGGTGACCTGGCTGCTGGTGCTGCTCTTCGTCAACCGCTTCGTCCGCCGCCCCGTCGCGCAGCTCTCCGCGGGAGTGGCCCGCATCGCCGGGGGGGACTACGGCTCCGACATCCCGGTGCAGTCCCGTGACGAGCTGGGGGTGCTGGCCCAGCAGGTCAATCAGATGCGCGCCCAGATCGAGAGCAACATCCACCACGTCGATGCCGCGGTGTCGCGTCTGGACGAGGTCTCCCGGGCCCTCACCACCACGACTGCGGGCCTGTCCAACCTGGAGAGCGCGGTCTGCGCGGCGGCGGCGTCGCTGGCCGGCCCGCATGCCACCGCTCTGCTCCTGGACCGAGATGGGGATGGCCTGGTGGTGCGCGCCAGGAGCCACTCCGGCGACGACCGACCTGCGCACCCGGACGCACCGCCCACGCTGGCCGAGGTGGACGGGATCGAGCTCAGTCCCGCGGTCGTGGCCGACGTGCTGGACGGGCACCCAACCCGGCTGACCCGCAGCCGGTCGGACCCGGCGGAGGGCGGGGCGAGCACCGCCGAGGTCACCCTGGTGATGCCCATGTTCTACCGGCAGAGGGTGACCGGAGCGATCGCGGTGACCGGTCCCGAACCGGTCTCCGACGCCGATGCCCGAGCCCTCTCGGCGCTCGCCAACAACGCCGCGATCGCCGCCGAGAACACCCGGCTCTTCGAGATGGAACGCGAGACGGTGCGCCGGCTCCGCGAGCTGGACGACATGAAGTCGGACTTCCTGGCCACCGCGCAGCACGAGCTGCGCACCCCGCTCACGGCCATCGTGGGCCACCTGGAGCTGATCCGGATGGTCTGGTCCGAGGCTGACGAACGCGAGAAACTCGCCATCCTCGACAACGTCGAGCTGGCCACGGGCCAGCTCTCCGACATGCTCGAGACGATGATCGACCTCTCCCTGGTCAGCGCCGACAACCTGCGCATGAACCGGCGACCGGTCGCCCTGTCGGGGGTCGTCGACCATGCGGTCGGGGATCTCCAGCGGCGGTTCCCCCACGGCCTGCCGGTCGACCTGAAGGTCGACATCCCCGCCGGGCTGGGCGTCGACGCCGACGCCGACCGGCTGCGCCAGGTGATCCGCTGCCTGCTGGACAACGCGGTGAAGTTCACCGACCCCGGGGGGAGGGTGACCATCTCGGCGCGCCCGAGCCCGGAGGGTGAGAGGTGCATCATCGAGGTCGTCGACACCGGCATCGGGATCGACCCGGCGCTGCACGAGAGGGTCTTCGAGCGCTTCTTCCAGGCCGACAGTGGTGGGACCCGCGCCTACGGGGGCATGGGGGTGGGACTGGCCCTGGTCAAGGTGCTGACCGAGGCCCACGGGGCTTCGGTGAGCCTCGAGTCGACCCCCGGAAAGGGCACCTGCGTGCGGCTGGATTGGCCGTCCCGGGCCCCGAGCGAGACCGCTGCCGCCGGGGACGGCCAGGTCGACCTGACCGCGTCCCGCCAGTCCCAGATCACCCATGAGCCCGGCTCGGTGACCGGCTGATCGGGGCCCGACCGGGGATCGGTGGCCCACCACCCGATCCGGGTCTGAGCCCGGGCTTCGCCACCGTCCCGTTGCCGCTTCGTTGCAGAGGGTGACGGGCCTGTGGCCTTCTGGTCCAACATCACAGGACTGTCATCACTCCGCGAGGCCGCTGACGTTTCGGCAACCGGTCGTTGGTCATACGCTCAGGGTGCGATGCGAGGAACGCGGAGACGCCGCCTGTCGTGGCTGCTCGGCGCAGCGCTGCTCGCGACCGGCGTCGCCTTCGCGCTGCCCGTGGTGGGCGGGGCGGACGCCGTGGTCGGGACCACGGTCACCCTCACCTCGTCGGAGAACCCGACCGCCTTCGGGGAGCAGCTGATCCTGACCGCAACCGTCATCCCGAACAGCGGGACGGCGGTCCCGGACGGCTCGGTGAGCTTCGAGGACGCAGACACAACCCTGGGGACGGTCGCGGTCGGCCCCACCGGCCAGGCGACGCTCGTGGACGCGACCCTCGCGGTCGGGACCCACCCCCTGGTGGCCCAGTACTCGGGATCCGCCGCCTTCGGCGCGTCCGTCTCCAGCGCGCTGGAGCAGGACGTGAGCGTCCAGGGCTCGACCACGGTGCTGCTGCCGACGGTCGACCCTGCGACGTACGGGCAGACCCTCCTCTTCGTCGTCTCGGTCGCACCCGCGGCGGGGAGCGGCGTGCCCACCGGCACGGTGACCGTGCTCGACGGGACCACCCCGATCGGGTCGGCGACCCTGGCCGGCGGCACTGCGGCGGTGGTCACCGCGACCCTCGACGCGGGCTGCCACTCGCTCACCGCCGCCTACGCCGGCGACGCGAACTTCTCCGCTTCGAGCAGCGGCGCGGTGGTCGAGCAGATCGACGCCGCCGCGACCTCGACGACCCTCACGGTCTCCCCCACCTCCGCCTCCGCCGGGAAGAGGGTGACCCTGACCGCCTCGGTGGCGTCGCCCGCCGGCGTGCCGGGCGGCACGGTGACCTTCGCCGACGGCGCGTCGACGCTGGGCACCGCCACCCTCAGCGGCGGGACCGCCGAGCTGGTGACCTGCTTCTCCCGCCATGGCGCGCAGACGCTCACCGCGGCCTACGCCGGCAGCGGTGACTTCACCGCGTCGACGTCGGCCCCGGTCACGCTCCAGGTCAGCGGAGGCTCGGGGTGCGGGTGCGGCTCGACCGACGCCGTGCTCCTTCCCACGGGTGGGACGATCGCGGCCGCGTCCCGCGCCGGTGAGCGGGCCCCGGTCACGCTCGCCGCCTTCGCCGCCAGCAGCGCGACGCCGGCTCCGGCCCCGCCGGAGCTGATCACCGTGGCGGCCACCCCCGCGACCGTGGACGAGGGCCAGAGCGTCACCCTCACCTCGGTGGTGTTCAGTGACGGCGACGACCCCTTCCCCAGCGGGACGGTGGCCTTTGTCGAGGGGACGAGGGTGCTGGGCTCCGCGCCCACCGTCCAGGTGCCCAACACCACCGACGCCCTCGCCAGCCTCCGGATCGTGCTCGGCAGCGGCAGCTACCCGACGATCACGGCCGTGTACCACCCGGACGCGAGCGCTGAGACCTGGTACACGTCGGCGACCTCGTCCGGGTCCGCCGCGGTGACCGTGCAGAAGGTCGCCGCCGCCACCAGCATGACGGTGGCCACCTCGCTGAACCCCTCCCCCAAGGGGAAGGCGCTGATCATCACCGCGACGGTCAACCATCCCTCCTCCAGCCTCACCCCCACCGGGGCGATCACCTTCACGGTGGGAGGGGCCAAGCCGGTCGCGGTCGCCGTCGACAGCCTCGGTCAGGCCTCGCTGACGGTCTCGTCGCTGACGGTCGGCAAACAGACCATCAGCGCCGCGTACGCGGGCGACGGGAACTTCGCAGCGTCCAGCGGCAGCGCGGTCGAGACCGTGACCACCCCGGTGCCGCCCACCCCCACACCGACGGCCACACCCCGGCCAA
>DNAU01000111.1:423-16583 GCA_003491925.1 Chloroflexota bacterium | reverse complement strand
CGTCCCTGGGAAATACAGCTAGCAGGTGTCAGCTCGGCCCGCTGAGGGAGCGGCCCGCGTGGATGCGACGGAGTGTCGCGCACCCACGCAGGGTCTCCCATCGTTCGTGGTTACAGGCCCTGGACGATCTGCGGCGTATTGCTGAAGCTGGCGGTGGACCCGTCGCCCAGCTCGTCGCTCAAGTTGTCACCCCAGCACTCCACCTCTGCCGGGACATAGATCACCGCGCAGGTGGCGGGCGCATCGTCCGACGAGAGCGAGATGGCTGAGGAGGCGAGGCCGAAAACGGTGATCGGCGTGTCCGACGACACCGTGCCGCCATTGCCGAGCTCGCCGACACTGTCGTCGCCCCAGCACTCGACCGCACCGGTGTCGAGCAGGGCGCAGGCGTGGGCAAGCCCGGCCACGACCTGGCTGGCCGGACCGGAGAGCTCCACCCTGACCGGGGCGGTGTTGGGCGTGGTGTTGGTGGTCCCGTCGCCCAACTCTCCGTCCGCGTCGTAGCCCCAGCAGTAGACGTCGCCGGTGGTCAGCAGTGCGCAGGTGAAGCCGACAGGGTGGACGGACGCGTCGAACGTGCCCCCGGTCGCGATCTGCACGGCCGGCGCGGGCAGTCCCTGGACCTGCTGGGGGCTGGCATCGTTGGTCGTGCTGCCATCGCCGAGCTCACCGTACATGTCGCTTCCCCAGCAGTAGGCGGCGCCCGAGGTGCTGATCGCGCAGGTGTGCTCCAGCCCCTCAGCCGAGATCTGGGTCACGCCAAGACCGACGTGCTTCGGCACATCGCTGTTGCTCGTGCTCGAGTCCCCCAGCGCTCCGTACTGGTTTTCGCCCCAGCAGAACGGGTCATAGCCCGTCTTGATGCTGCAGGTCACGCCGTCTCCCTCGGTGACGGAGAGCACCCCGCTGCTCATGTCCATGACCGGCTGCGGCGTCGGGTGCTGGTCGGTATCCCCGACCCCATCCTCGCCATTCAGGTTGTATCCCCAGCAGCGCAGCGAGCCGGCGGTGGCCAGGGCACAGACGTCATTGGTGCCGGCGGCGACCTGGGCTGTTCGGCTGCCCAGGTCCAGAACGGGGACGGCCGACGTCTGGGGGTCGAAGTTGGTCCCGTCATCGGTGCCCCAGCACCTCACTTCCAGGGACTGCTCCAGCGCGCAGCCGCCGGCCCAGCCCTCGGATACGGCCTGGGGGCCGGCGTACAGCCCCATGACCAGGGTCGGAAGGTCTCGATTGCCCTGGGTACCGTCCCCGATCTGGCCCATGTTGTTGCGACCCCAGCACTCCACCGGGCCGATGTTGAGAACGGCGCACGTGTGCCAGCCGCCCGCCGAGATCTGCTCTGCACCACCCAGGCCACTGGCGGGGTTGGTCGCCAGGCCAAAGACGACCGTCGGCGTCTTGACCGCGGTGCTCAGCGATCCGACCCCCACCTGGCCATAGCCGTTGGCGCCCCAGCACTCCGCCTGCATCGACGCGACGACGACGATCGCGCACGTCTGCTCGAAGCCTGCGGAGACCTGCTCCACGCCGCTGCTGAGGCCGGCGACGGGGACGGGCGTCGTGCGGTTGGTGTTGGTGCCGTCACCGAGCTGGAAGGCGTTGTTCAGACCCCAGCAGTACAGCCCCTCGCTCGTGCCGGCGATGGCGCAGGTGTCGGACTCGCCGGCGGCGATGGCGTCCACGCCGCTGAGGCCCATCACCTGCACCGGCTTGTGGCTGCTCACGGTGGTGCCGTCGCCGAGCTGGCCGTCCGAGTTGTCGCCCCAGCACCAGACCGCGCCGGTGCTCAGCAGGGCGCATGCATGCTCGTCGCCGGCGGCAATCTGCACCACGCTGCCGCGCGCGAGGGACACGGCGACGGGCACGTCGCTGTCGGTGGTGGTCCCATCGCCCAGCTCGCCGTCGCTGTTGTGGCCCCAGCAATAGACCTGCTCCGCGACCGTGAGGCCGCACGCGAAGACGTCTCCCTTCATCGAGAGCTGCTTGAAGGCGAGCCCGCCGGCCACCTGAACAGGCTTGTTCAGCCGCGGCGCGGTGCTCGCGTTGCCAAGCTGACCGTAGTTGTCCCGGCCCCAGCACCAGGCGGCCGACGCGGTGGCTATGGCGCAGGTGACCTCGTCACCCGCGGCGATGGTGGTCGCAGGCGGGAGGCCAGCGACCGCCATGGGCTGGACAGACGCTGTGTAGGTGCCGTCGCCGAGCTGCCCGTATTGATTCTCACCCCAGCACTGGACCGCGCCCACCGACTGAAGGAAGCATGTGCTCAGTCCACCGGCGCTCACATACGGCGTGATCGCGGCGGCCGCCAGCGGCGACCCCACCGCGCCCAGGGTGAGAAAGGATCCGAGCAGGGCGAGAATGGCGACGGGTCCGACCATCCACCTTGCTCTCGATCGGGGCGAACATCTCAGAACATTCACGAGCCTTGACCTCCCGCACGGCGCATGGCCGGATCCATGGCTCGCCATGCTCGGCGGTGTGATTCGACTGCCCTTAAAGGCGGCTTAAGGGGGTCGCCCGCGGCCACCGTGGTCGTCCCGCAGCCGGGCGGAGCCGGGGCGGCCTCGACCCTCCCCTCTCGCTGCGGGGAGCGGGTGACGTGGCAGGATGGGGCTCGCCAAATGACCGACACCGCCTGGGAACCCCTGCGCGACCTCCCTCGGGGCACCGCCGGCTTGGAGCGCGCTGCCCGAGCCCTCCGCCAGGCGTCCTCGCGCCACACCTCGGTCTACCTCTACGGCCTGGAGGGCGAGACCCTGGTGCTTCGTGCCTTCGAGGGACGGCCGACCGATCACACCAGGATCCGGGTTGGCGAGGGCGTCTGCGGACGCGCCGTGGCCAGCGGTGGGAGCCAGCTGGTCGCCGACGTCGCCGGTGATCCCGACTACATCTCCTGCAGCCTGGAGACGCGCTCCGAGTGCGTCGTCCTGATCCGCCGCGACGGCCGGGTCGTGGGCCAGATCGATATCGACAGCGACGTCCCCGACGCCTTCACGCCGGAGGACGTCATCGGCCTCGAGAAGGCGGCGGATCTGCTCGCCCCCCTCCTCTGATCCGACCACACCTCACCGGGCGGCGACCGCCCCTGCGCTGGTCGAGCCGGCGGGGACCACCCTCACAGCAGGCGCGCCGCGGCGACCAGGGGCGAGCGCAAGATCGGGCGGTGAGCGCCGAGGATGCCGACGTCGTGGTGGTGGGGGCCGGCCCCAGCGGCGCCGCCACGGCCCTGCTCCTGGCGCGGGCCGGTCACCGGACCATCGTCCTCGACCGGTCCTGTTTCCCCCGCGACAAGGCGTGCGGCGAGGGACTGATGCCCAGTGGCGTCTCCGTGCTGCGGCGCCTCGGCCTGCTCGACGCCTTGCTGGCGACCGGGGCGCCGGCGCTCCACTCCGTCAGCTATCGGGTGCGCGGCCACCCCGTGACCGCGACAGCGGCCTTCCCAGCCCCGCCCGGAGGCGGACCCGCCTGGGGGCTCGGAGTGCGGCGGCTCCGCTTCGACGCCCTCGCAGCCGCGGCACTGCGGGTCGAGCCGGGGGTCACCTTCGTGGAGGGGGTGCGCGCCACCGGTCTCACCCGGGACCGGCGCGGCGGGATCACCGGGGTGCTCACCGAGCGAGCCTCCGTCACCGCCCGGGCCGTGGTCGCCGCCGACGGCCTGCACTCACCGATGCGCAGGGCCGCCGGCTGGACCTCGCCGGCAGCGGGGGGCGGCCGGTATGGGCTGGCCGGGCACTGGCGGGTCGACACCCGCGCCATCCCCGGCATCACCGTGACCTTCGCGCGCGGTCACGAGTGGTACCAGGCACCGGTCGGCGGCGATGAGCTGCTGGTGTCGGTGCTCGGCGACCGCGCCACCGTCGGCGCCATCGCCCGCGACTACGCGGGGGCGGTGCGCTCGGCGCTGCCGGAGCTCGCGGGAGCGGACCTGGCTGTCGCGCCTCTCGCCGCGGGGCTCTTCCGCCAGCGGCCCCGCCGGGTGGCCGGCGACAGCCTCTTCCTGGTCGGAGACGCGGCCGGCTACGACGACCCCACCACGGGCGAGGGGATCGCCATCGGGCTGCTGGCGGCGGGGCGCCTGGTCCTTCACCTCGATGCCGCGCTCGCCGGTCGGGTCTCGCCGGCTGCGGCGGCGGCCGCCTACGCGCTGGAGCACCGCCGGCTGTGGCGGGATCGACGCCGGCTCACCCGACTCGCAATGCTGATGGCGCGACACGCCGGGGTCAGCCGCCGGGCCATCACCCGGGCCGCCGCGCGGCCCGCGGCCCTCCAGGCCCTGCTCGGGGTGAACTGCGGCTACTGGGGTTTCCGGCGGCTGTCACCCCGAGATTGGCTCTCCCTGACCGGGATCTGACCTGGATTGGTGAGCGGCCACTCGTATCTCATCTGACGATCTGATTCGCGCCACCCACCGATCCAGGTCTGGGAGCAGACGGGGCACCCCGGCGAAGGCCTCCCGATAGCCCGGCACCCGATCCAGGAGCTCCTCCTCGGCGCGGATGCGCGGAACCAGGACGGCGGCGTTGGCCACGCTGAGCACCACCGCCTCGGCGTAGGCGCCGACGGCCAGGGGAAGGGCCGCGAACTCCAGGATGACCGCGAGGTAGTTGGGGTGGCGGATCCACCCGTAGGGGCCCCGGGTGACCACCTCCATCCTCTTCGGGACCACCGCCTTCACGTTCCACGCCGGCCCCAGGCAGGCGATCACCCAGAGGCGGAGCCCGACCGCCGCCAGCAGCCCGGTCAGCGCCGCCAGCTCGAGCACGAGCGGCGGGCGCCTCCGCCGCGGCACGATGCAGAGGCCGAAGAGGGCGACGTTGATCGAGACCATGAGCGGGAAGCTTCGCGGCGCGGCCTGGCTTCCCCCACCCGCGCGGCGGAGGTTGCGCGCCGACCAGACCACCTCGGCGAGGCGCATCCCCCCGAGCCCCGCCACGAGCGCGGAGCGGCCGCGCCGGCTCAGCACTGCCACGCCAGCTCCAGCAGCTCGATCGAGAGCCCCGGACCGAAGCCGATGGCGAGGCCGCGGCCGCGGGGGGACGGCGGTGAACCGGCGAGCTCGCCCAGCACCGAGAGAATGGCCGCGGACGAGGTGTTGCCGACGCTCTGGAGGGTGGCCCAGGAGGCCACGGTCTGATCCCTGCTCAACCCCAGGCAGCGCTCCACCGCCTCCAGGATGCGGGGACCACCGGGATGCACGGCGACGGCCTCCAGCGCCGCCGGCGGTCTCTCGCCGAGAAACGCTCGCACCAGGCCGGGAAGAGCTTGAGCGAGCAGGCGCGGCAGCCGCTGGGAGAGCACCACCTGCAGGCCGGAGTCGGCGAGCTGATAGCCGAGCGCGTTGGCCGTGTCGGGCACGACGACGCTGCGGCTCCGCCCGATCCGCAGGCCCCACTCACCCGCGGTGACCACCACGGCTGCGGCACCGTCGCCGAACACGAGGGCGCTCAGGAGGTTGTCGACGGAGGTGTCATCGGGCCGGAAGGTGAGCGAGGGAACCTCGACGGCCACCACCAGCGCGGCCTGCTCGGGCTGTCCCCTGACCCAGTCGCAGGCGCGGGCGAGCCCGGCCGCACCGCCGCCGCAGCCGAAGACGGTGAAGGGCATGCGCACCACCTCGGCGCGAAGCCCGAGGCGCGGGATGAGCATCACGTCGACCCCGGGGAGGACGAATCCGGTGCACGAGGCGAGCACGAGGAGGCCGACCTCCTCGGGAGCGATGCCGGCGGCGGTCAGGGCCCGGGTCGCCGCCTCCTCGGCCAGCGCCGGCGCGACCCGCCGGTAGGCGGCGGTCTGAGCCGCCGGGGTCAGCGGCGTGGCCAGCTCGGAGGGGGGGCGGACGAGGCGACGTCCGACGCAGGCGGACTGGTCGATGAGAGGTCCGAGGTGGCGCGCGAGGCCGGGCCACACCGCGGCCACCACCGACGCGACCTCCTCGGGCCCGGCCGGATGGCCCGGAGCGGCGCTCCCGAATCCCGCGAGCCGGACCGGAGACGATGCAGCATCTGGCACCGCGGGCTGCGGGGCGGCGAGCCCGGGGAGGGCCCGGAGGGAGCTCAGCCCCACACCTCCCCCACCTCGACCTCAGCTGGCCGGCTCCGTTCGGAGGGATTCATCGGCCTGGCTCACTGGGCTCGAGCGGTCGTCCACTCACGGAATCAAGTGTGTGCCACGGAGCGGCGCCGCCGGAGGCCTGAACCTGTCGGTGCGGCGGCGACACCGGAGGTGACCGTTCGCGGGGGCTCGGTCGTGCAGTGCACGACCCCTCCGTGCGCGAGCTCGGGCGGGCCGCGGCCTGACCCGCCGATCCACGCCGAGCCGGCGAGTCCGGCGTCCCGTCTGCCGCGAGGAGGATCGGAGTGGTCGCGAGGCAGCCGGACCGGCCGGGCCCGGCCGCCTCGCCAGGCTCAACCGGCCAGGAAGTGGTTCTGGACCAGCCAGTTGTGGGCGACGGTCGACACCGTCTCGTTGTCCACCTCGACGTCGGCATCCAGGGAGAGGACGGTGGAGGTCGTCAGCTGAGCGGCCACCGGCGCCATCAGGGCGGCGATCGCCGGGTACTGCTGAAGCACGCTCTTGCGCACCAGCAGGCCGGCGTTGTCAGGCGGGAAGAGGTTCTTGCTGTCCTGGAGCACGTAGAGGTCGTCGGTCTGGATGGCGGCGTCGGTGGTGAACACCTCACCCGCGTCGCACTGGCCGCTGTTCAGCTCCTGCTCCGCGGTGCTGCCCACGGTCACGTAGTTGGCGCTGCCGTACGACTCGTTGTAGGTCTTCTCCAGCCCGGGGAGACCGTCGGGACGGGTGCGGAACTCGGCCAGGATGCAGATCGAGGTGTTGGGATGGGAGGCGAGGTAGGTGCCGAAGGCGCTCAGCGTGGTGCCGTAGGTGCCCTCCTCCGACGCCTTGATGGCTATCCCGTTGGTGTCGTCGAAGGGCGTGTCGGAGGTCCAGCAGATGTCCCGGGGAGCGTCCTTCTCCTGGACGAAGTTGTAAGCCTGGGTGAGCTGGGTGGGGAACTGGCCCGTGCTGTAGCCGAGGTAGTCGGTGAGCTCGGTCCCGGTGTACTGCCAGTACATGTCGATGGTGCCGCTGGTGAGCGCGGTGCCGATCGCCTTGTCGGATGCCGAGAAGGTGTCGGTGATGGTGAAGTCGTGGGCCTGGAGCACCTGCTGGGTGATGGTGGCCAGCAGCTGCTCCTCGGCGAACGGCTTGAAGCCTATCGAGAGGTGGGCGCCGTGACCGCTGTTCCCGGACCCGGCGGGACAGGCGGTCGCCGCCGGCGTGCTGCTGCCGCCGCAGGCGGCCAGGCCGAGCGGCGCCAGGATGAATGCGACTGCCGCGATCGTGAGTCTCCTCAAGGTGTCTCCTCCAAGGCGGTCAGGCTGGGGCCACGTGAGCCCACGCGCGCGCTGCGGGGAACGACCGCCAGCTCGACCAGGGAGAGCACCCAGTCGGCCAGCAGGGCCAGGGCGGCGACCATCACCGCGCCCACGAAGACGATCCGGTTCGAGATGTTGATGCCGGCGTCGATCACATCGCCCAGTCCGCCCCCGCCGATGAAGGTGCCCAGGGTGGCGGTGCCGATGATCAGCACCAGTGAGGTGCGCAGCCCGGCGAAGATGAGCGGAGAGGCCAGCGGCAGCTGGATGCGCCGGAGCGTCTGCCACGGGGTCATCCCCATGCCCCGAGCGGCGCGAACGGAATCCGGATCGACCCCCTGGATCCCCACCAGCGTGTTGCGGAGCACCGGAAGAGCGCTGAAGGCGATCAGGGCGATGATCACCGGTGCGACTCCTATGCCCAGAAACGAGTAGAGCAGGGCGAGCACCCCGATGCCGGGAACCGCCTGTCCCAGGTTGGCGAGCGGGAACACGAGCAGCCGGGGCGCTCGCCCGGCGAGGGCGAGCAGGGAGCCGATCGGGACGCAGGTCGCTGCCACCACGGCGAACGAGACCCCCGACAGCAGCAGGTGGCCAAGCAAGCGGCTGATCAGGAAGGGGCCGTTGAGCACCTGGGAATCGGCGGGAGTCCCCCCCAGGGTCAGGTAGACGACGAAGGCGAGACCGCACCCCACCGCTATGCCCAGAGGGCGCCGAAGCAGGCGCAGGGCGGCGACGTGGGCCTTCCGCCGCGCGGCCGCGTTGCCGGCCGCAGCGATCCGAGGCGCGCTCATCGCGATGCCTCCCGGATGGCGTCGCTGTCGATCACCCCCAGCACGGCACCGGCGTCGCGCACCGTGACCCGTCCGCCGTCGGCGCGGAGGACGGCGTCCAGAGCGTCGCGGAGGCTGGCGTCAGCGCTCACGCTCGCGGTGGGAAGGCCGGAGCCGTTGTGCTGGGCCAGCCGGGCATCGCGAACCCGGAGCAGGGCCAGACGGCGCACCATGCGACCCTCCCCGAGGAACTCGGCCACGAAAGGGGAGGCCGGGTGAGCGAGCAGCTCCACCGGTCGCGCGTACTGCTCCAGCACCCCTCCCTGGGAGAGGAGGGCGACGCGGTCCCCGATGCGCACGGCCTCGTCGATGTCGTGGGTCACGAAGACGATGGTCTTGTGAAGCACCCTCTGAAGCCGCAGGAGCTCGTTCTGCAGGCGCACCCGCACGATCGGGTCGATCGCCCCGAAGGGCTCGTCCATCAGCAGGATATCCGGGTCGGCGCCCAGCGCTCGGGCCACACCGACCCGCTGGCGCTCTCCGCCGCTCAGCTCGGCGGGCAGGCGCCGGGCATATCCGGCCGCCGGCAGGCCCACCAGCTCCAGCAGCTCCTCGACACGGGCCGCGATGCGCGGCCGGCTCCAGCCGACCAGGCGCGGGACGGTGGCGATGTTCTCGGCGACCGTCTGATGGGGAAAGAGACCGACCTGCTGGATGACATATCCGATGCTGCGGCGCAGGGCGTCGACGTCCATGCCGGCGGTGTCGCGCCCATCGATGGAGATGGTGCCCGAGGTGGGTTCCACCAGGCGGTTGATCATGGTGAGCGAGGTGGTCTTGCCGCAGCCGGAGGGTCCCGCGAGAACAACGATCTCTCCCGAGGCCACGTTCAGGGAGAGCTCACCGACGGCGGTGATCCGCCCGTAGCGCTTGCTCACCCGGTCGAAGGTGATCACCCCGCCGCCTCCCGACGCGCACCCCGAGAGAGGGCCCGCTGGGCGACCGCCAGGACGCCGTCCGCAACCAGCCCGATCATGGCGACGGGGAGCACCCCGGCGAGGACCTGAACCAGGGTCCCGCCGCTGCGCCCGAGGGCCTCGAGGATCGGCTGGCCGAGATCGTCGACGCCCACCGTGGCTCCGACGGTGGCGATCGCCACCACCATGACGGTGGCCTGGCGGATGCCGCCGAGGATGACCCGGGCGGCCAGCGGCAGCTCCACGCGCCGCAGCAGCTGGCTCGGGTTCATCCCCATGCCCCGGGCCGCCTCGGTCACCGCCGGGTCGACGGCCCGAATCCCGGTCGAGGTGTTGCGCACCACGGGGAGCAGGGCGTAGAGGACCAGCCCGATGACCACCGGCGGATTGCCGAGCCCCACCCAGATCGAGAGCAGCCCGAAGAGCGCGAAGCTCGGCACCGTCAGGATGATGCTGGTGACGCTCAGGATCAGCGACGAGAACCGCTCCGACCGGGCCGCAACAACACCCAGGAAGAGCCCAATGACGGCCGCCGCGGCCATCGACATCGCCACGATCTCGACGTGGGTGACGACCTGAGGGCCCAGGGTGGGCCAGTTGTCAACGAAGTACCGGGGCAGGTCCACGGTGAGCCACCCTCCGTCGAGGGCTGGGCTCGGTCACCGGAACCCGCCCACCCCAACGGGCCTACATGAACGAGCCTTCATGGTAGTGGAACCGTACCGGACCCGTGGGCGGCGTACGCGCCGGCCGGAGGAGGCCAGGCCTCGCGCGATACTCCCTCTCGGGGTGAGACGGTGATCCGAGAGCCCACCGATCCGCCGGCCGAACGGAGGCGCCCGAGGCCGGCGCAGCCTCTCCGTGCGCCGGCCACCTTCACCCTGCTCCATCCAGGCCCATCGCTGCTGGTCACCGCGTGCTTCGTCGCGGCCGCGGCCGCGGCTCGTCACCGGCTGCCCGACCTGCTCACCGACCTGCGCCTGGTGGCGGTGATGCTGCCCCTGCAGTTCGCCATCGGCGCGTTCAACGACCTCCGTGATCAGGAGGGCGATCGCGTCGCCAAGCCCGGGAAGCCGCTCGCCAGCGGGGCGGTGAGCCCGGGGGTCGCGGTGGCCGCCACCCTCGCCGGCTTCGGCATCGCGCTGGGGACGGCGGCCACCTTCCACCTCCCCACCCTTCCCCTCACCGGCGCCTGCGCGGCCGCGGGCATCGTGTACGACCTCGGCCTCAAGCGCGGAGCGCTGTCGTGGCTGCCATTCTGGGTGGGCTTCGCCTGCCTGCCCCTCACCGCCGGAGCCGCCGTCGGACAGTTGAGCGCGCGGGTGGCGGTCGCGGCACCTCCGCTCGCGCTGGCCCTGGCGCTCAGCATCCAGCTCGCCAACGCGCTGCCCGACATCGAGGCCGACCGCCGGAGCGGCTCAGCGGGGCTGGCGGTGAGGCTCGGTGCCGTCTGGGCACGCCGCCTCAGCCTCGGGCTGGCGGCGTTGGCCGGGGTCGCCGCGATCGCCGCCGCGCCGGCGCTCTCGCAGCCCATTGCCGCCGTGGCCCTCGGGGCCGCGCCCCTGCTGGGTGTCGCCCTCCTCCTGGTTCTGCACCCGCTGCCGCGGCCCTTCCCGCTGCTGGCGCCGGCGGCGGGGATGCTCGCCGCGGTGTGGCTTCTCGCCCTGCCCTGACGCCTCAGCGGGGCGGCGTCACGCCGCCGCCCCGGCAGCGCGTCACATGACGTCGAAGGTCTCGGCGACCTCGATCGTCGCGCCCCCCAGCAGGACGGGGCATCCCTTGGCGATCGTCACCGCGGCGTCGAGGCTCTCCGCCTCGAGCAGGCTGTAGCCGCTCACCGGATTGGCGCCGCCGCCGTGCAAGACCGACCCGTCCGGCGCGACGGTGCGGCTCTGGGAGACCGGGTTGCCCGGATCCTTGATCGCCCCGCCCGAGCTCTGGAACCAGGCGCCCCAGGCGGCCATCACCTTGGCCTGCTCCTCCTGGGACTCCGGCATGCCGCCCCCGTGATAAGCAAACAGGAACTTCGGCACGGATGCGTCCTCCTTCTCTCCGCCGCGGTCGATCGGCGCAGTGGCTCTCGTGTGCACGCCGGTTCCACGGTCGGGATCCAAGCGCACGTTGTCATGTTCGCCACCGCCGGTCAAGCATCGCGTGGTCGCGAAGGCGGCGTTCCGGCGGCCGGTGGTCGTGACCTCTCCCAGCCACGCTCACACCCGGTTCACAGGTCGCCGCGAAGGTGGTCCCAGGCATGACACCGGGGGGGGCGCGCAGCCGCCGCGCACCCCCTAGGATTCGCCACGATGACCACGGTGCTGATCGTCGACGACCAGCCGGACATCGTCCGGCTGGTCCGCGACTACCTGGAGCGCGCCGGCTTCCGGGTGCTCACCGCCGGTGACGGCGAGCAGGCCCTTCAGGTCGCCCGGAGCAGCCACCCCGACCTGGTGATCCTGGACCTCACCCTGCCCCGGCTCGACGGCCTGGACGTTGCCCGCGCCCTCCGTCGGGACGGCGACGTCCCGATCATCATGCTCACCGCGCGCACCGAGGAATCCGACCGGGTGGCGGGCCTGGAGCTCGGCGCCGACGACTACGTGACCAAGCCGTTCAGCGCCCGGGAGATGGTGGCCCGGGTGCGGGCGGTGCTGCGCCGCACCAGCGGCGCCCGCGCCGAGGATGACCTGGTCCGGGTGGGCGAGAGCCTGACCCTCGACGTCCCCCGGATGGAGACGACCGTCGAGGGCCGGGCCGTCGCGCTCACCCCCACCGAGTTCCAGCTCCTGCTCCACATGGCCCGCCAGCCGGGCCGGGTCTTCACCCGCGCGCAGCTCCTCGACGCCGTCCACGGCGTCGCCATCGAGTCGTACGAGCGCGCCATCGACGCCCACATCAAGAACATCCGGCGCAAGATCGAGCGGGACCCCCGGGCCCCCCGGCTGCTCCAGACGGTGTTCGGAGTCGGCTACCGGCTCTCGGACGTGACCCGGTGAGCCACGAGCCGCCGGCGGCCGGTCGGGGCCGCGGGCGGAGCGGCCGGCGCCGCCCCCCCTGGTGGCCGGAGGGAACGCCCTTCCCTCCGCGGGAGTTCACCCACCAACCTGGTGACGCCCCGCGGATGGCCCGGCGCGCGGGCTGCTGCGCCGGCTGCGCGCTGCTGGTCCTGCTCGCCGGGATCTCCGCGCTGGTGTGGCTGCTCCTCAACGCCTTCGGTCTGGTCAACTCATCGGGACTCGCTCGCGGGATCACGGCCGCGGCGCTCGGCCTCTGCCTGCTCGCCGCCGTGGCCATCGCCATCACCCTGCGCAGGGTGGCGCCGCCGGTCGGCGGGCTGATCCGGGCCGCCCGCCGCGTCGAGGCCGGCGACTACTCGACCCGCGTCCCCATCCGCGGGCCGAGGGAGGTGCGATCGCTCGCCCGGGCCTTCAACGCGATGAGCTCCCGCCTCGAGGCCGAGGAGAGCCGGCGCCAGTCGGTGCTCGCCGACATCGCCCACGAGCTGCGCACCCCGCTCACCGTCATTCGCAGCCAGGCCGAGGCGATCGCGGACGGCGTGAACCCCGCCGACGAAGCCCACATCGCACCGATCGTCGCGGCGACCCGCACCTTGGAGGCGCTGGCGGACGACCTGCGCACCCTCACCCTCGCCGAGGCCGGGGCCCTCCATCCCGAGCGCGAGCCGGTGGACATCGCCCTGCTGGTGAACGAGACCGTCGAGGCATTCCGCACCGAGGCGGCCACCGGGGAGGTGAGCCTGCAGAGCCGGCTCGCCGCCGACCTGCCGGCGGTGAACACGGACCCCGCGCAGCTCCGGCGCGTGCTCGGCAACCTCATCGCCAACGCTCTGGCCCACACCCCGCGGGGGGGGATGGTGCGGGCGGAGGCGAGCGGCACCCCGAAGGCGGTGAGGCTCACGGTGCGCGACGACGGCACCGGCATACCCGCCGACCTGCTCCCGCGTGTCTTTGACCGCTTCGCCAAGGGACCGGGCTCCGCCGGATCCGGTCTGGGGCTCGCGATCGTCCGGGACCTGGTCGAGGCCCACGGTGGCACGGTCGCGGCGGAGAGCACCGAGGGCCTGGGAACCGCGATCCGAATCACCCTGCCCGCGTGATCGCGGCGAGAACCTCGTCCTCATGCATCGCGCCGGGCCGGGCACGCTCGTGCGCCATCCGCCTGGCGATGCGCTGGAGCACGGCGTTGGCTGGGGTCGGGATCCCATGGAGCCGTCCGAGCAGCACGATCTCGCCGTTGAGGTAGTCGACCTCGATGGTGCCTGCACCTCGGGTCAGGCTCTGCCAGGAGGACCCGCCACCGCGCGCGCGCCCGTCGACGGGACGGATCGAGAGCCGGTCAGCGCGCCGGGCCGCGTCCTCCTCCACCGACGCCCAGTCGATACGGGCGGCGCGGAGCACCGCCTCGCCCTCCTCGCGCACCCGCTCCACGAGCTCTCCCGGCGCGCTCCGTGGGCCGCAGATCGCCTCGACCGCGTTGCCCAGGTTGACCAGCAGCTTGGCGTACTTCCAGCGCATCACGTCAGGCACGGCGCGCGAGTCGAAGGTGGCGGCGCGCAGCGCCGCGGCGACCTCCTCGACGGTGGCATCGCTGCCGGAGGGATAGCGACCCACGTCGAGGATCCCCGGACATGGTGACGACTCCGCCTCCACCACCCCGGGCGCGAGGTGGGTGGCGGGAGAGATCACGCACATGCCCAGCGTGGTCTCGAAGCAGCGGAGTGCCGCCCGCTCGTTGGCGACGCCGTTCTGGGCGCAGACCACGACGATTGACGGTGGGGCGGCGGTGGCGAGCTCGTCCAGGGCGGCCTGGGTGTCCTGCGACTTCATGCCCAGCAGCACCACGTCGTCGTCGCGCCAGCGGATCTCGCGAGGCGTGGCGGCCACGGGCAGGTGCACGGTGAAGGCACCGTCCGGGGTGCGCAGGCTCAGCCCGTGCTGGCGGATGGCGGCGAGGTGCGCGCCACGCGCGATGCCGACGACCTCGCACTCCGCGCGGTGCAGGAAGGCGGCGATCACTCCACCGATCGCACCCGCGCCGAAGACGACATACCGCCGTGGCACGCCCCGAGGATACCAACGGTCGCATCCTCGCCGGGCCGAGCGCCCACCGCCCGGTGCTTCCCACCACGTCGCAACACCCATTCGCCCCGAGGACATCTTGGGGTCGAAAGTCCCGACAGTCCCATGCTCTTGTCATCAGTCTCCGTGTACCCTAATGTCAGGTTCTCTGGGACAACCGTCCCGAATCGACACGAGGGGGGCCGCAGCCGATGTCGCACCGGATCACCGTTCCATCGCTGCTGGCCGGGCTGATCGCGGTCGCCGCGCTCGCCGCCTGCGGCAGCACCAGCGCACCGTCGTCGAGCTCGTCCGCGCCGAGCGGTGCGACCGCCACACCCGCATCGGCGGCGACGGCCACACCCGCGCCGACCCTGGCGGCGATCAACGCCTCCGCCTGTCCGTCCGCGTCCACCATCGGCGGCGCGCTCGGCGTGACCCTCCCCAATCCCACCGCCGTCGCCCCCGGGGCATCGGCGTCCGCCCTCCCCGCCGGCGCCACCGGCATCGCGTGCTCGTACATCAGCGTCGGCCCCCCTTCCGTGGTGGTCATCGTCGCGCTCGGGGCCGGCGTGCCCACCAGCTGGTTCACCACCCAGGAGCAGGAGCAGGTCGCATCCCTGCAGAAGGCGGACCTCTCCATCAACTTCACGCCCCTCTCCGGCCTCGGTGACGAGGCGGCCACTTACCAGTACACCGCCAACGGCGCGACCGTGGAAGGGGTGCTGGCCATCCAGGGGGGAAACTTCGCGGGCGTCTTCACCGACGGCACGTCGGCGTCTCTCAGCCAGATCGAGAGCCTGGTGAAGTCGCTCCTGGGCTGACCTCCAATCCCGCTCGGTGAGCGCGCGCGACGTCCGAGGCCGCGCGCCTCACCGGGTGCGCCACGGGCCAGGGGAACCCGCCGTCACGGGAGAATCCTCACCAGCCGGGGCGAGCCCGCGACGGCAGGGCGGCCAGGACCAGCAGCAGCCCGACCGCGGTGACAGCCATGGCGGTCAGCATCGCCGTCCGGTTGCCGAGCATGAAGCTGTTGCGCGCCACCGCGGTCAGGCCGGCGCCGAGCGGACCGCCGATGGCTCGGGCCACGGCCAGCGCCCCACCCAGCGACCCGAGGATCTGCTGGGCGATCGCCGCCGGCACCCCCCGACCGGCGAGGATGGAGGTCATCGCCGCCTGGTAGCGGGTCGAGAGGACGCTGCCGATCACCGCCACCCCGAGCGCGCCGCCCACCTGGATGGCGGTGCTGTTGGCCGCGGAACCGACCCCCGCGTCCCCCTGGGAGAGGGCTCCGAGCACCGAGTCGGTGGCCGCCGGGAAGAGGAGGCCTGCCCCCATGCCGATCAGCAGCATTCCGGGAAGGGCCGCGACGTAGGTGACCGCGGTGGTCGCCACGGCGGCCTCCTGGGCGAGCCCGCCGACCAGCAGCAGCAGCCCGGCGGCGGCGGTCAGCTTGGTGCCCACCACCCGGACCACCCGTGCCGACACCAGGGCGCCGGCCGCGACCAGCCCGGCGATGGGCAGGATGCGCACCCCGGCGCCGAGCGGCGAGTAGCCGAGGAAGAACTGGAGGAACTGGGTCTGGAGGAAGAGGCCGCCGGTCAGCGCGAAGAGCCCCAGTGCCAGCGCCGCCATGGCGACGCTAAAGCGCGGCCGGCGGAAGTACCCGAGCGGCAGCATGGGATGGCCGACCCGACGCTCCCAGGCCACGAACCCCCCGAACAGCAGGACGCCGCCCAGCAGCGCGCCCACCACCGCGGGCGACGACCAGCCGTGGACCGGCCCCTCGATGATCGCCCAGAGGATCAGGCCGAGCCCGCCGATCGAGAGCAGGGCGCCGGCCGGGTCGGCGCGCCGGGGGTGCGCGCTCCGCGAGTCGGGGACGAGCAGCGCCGTCCCCACCAGGCCCGCCACCACCACCGGGACGTTGACCAGGAAGACCGAACCCCACCAGAA
>DNAU01000111.1:0-353 GCA_003491925.1 Chloroflexota bacterium | reverse complement strand
CCCCACCAGAAGTGGGCGAGCAGAAGTCCTCCGGCCACCGGCCCGATGGCGATCCCCAGCCCGATCGTGCCGGCCCAGATGCCGATGGCCCGAGCCCGCTCGCCGGGATCGCGGAAGATGTCGTTGACGATCGAGAGACCGGAGGGGATGGTCATGGCCGCGCCGGCCCCCATCAGCCCTCGCCAGGCGATCAGCGGTCCCGCGCTCCCGGAGAAGGCGGCGCCCAGCGAGCCGCTCCCGAAGACGGCGAGGCCGACGAGGAAGAGCCTCTTGCGCCCGTACCGGTCGGCGACGCTCCCGGCGACCAGGAGCAGGCCACCGAACACCATGGAGTAGGCGTCGACGATCCACTG
>DNAU01000373.1 GCA_003491925.1 Chloroflexota bacterium | reverse complement strand
CCGCTCACCGCCGTGACGTTGGCGACGAGCGCAACGATGCCGGAGTCGGGCAGTGGGCCGGCGCCCTCGACCTGGACGGACTCGCTGCCGCCGGAGCCCAGAGCGTCGCCGGCGCACTCCGTCTCCGAGCCGAATCGGGTGTCGCAGATGCGCGACGGGCCGAGCGGGTAGAAGAGCGCGCCTCCCGTGTCAGTGCCGTTGCCGAACCAGCCGCTGACGTCGATGATGAAGTTGATGGTGCCGAGGTCGTTGAAGACGCAGACGTATCCCGTCCCATCGAACTGGACGACCTGGGCGATCACCCGGTTGGGCTGGTTGGTACCGGCGGGGATGTTGAGGTTGGACGCGTTCGGCGGCGAGCCGCAGGTGGGGGGGCTGCCGCCGTCGGGGGTGGGTGGGTACACGGTGAGGAACGTGCCCGCCGTCCCGCTCACAGCGGTCAGGTTGAGCACCGCCGCTGCGGCGTCACCCGAGGTCGAGACACCCGTGGTGCCGTCGGTCACCGCGACCAGACGGCTCTGCCCGGAGGCGAGAGGGTCGCTGGCGCCGCCGGCTCCGCTGCACAGCGTCCCCGGAGTACCCTGATTCCCCCGCGAGTCGCACACGCGCACGGGCGGGGAGAGGGCGTGGAACTCACCGGCGGAGCCGCTGCCGCCGGTGAAGTAGTAGCCCTCCACATCGGCAACCACGTCGATGGTGCCCACCGCGTTGTAGATGCTGACGTACCCCGGACTTCCGCTGGAGGCACCGAGGGCGACGGTCACCAGGTTGGCGATGTTGGTGGACGCGGGCGTGTTCAGGTTGGAGGCGGTGGGGACCGCCCCACCGGCGGGGAAGACGGTGAGGAAGGTGCCGGCAGTCCCGCTCACCGCGGTGACGTTGAGCACCACCGCCGTAGCCCCGGCGGGGACGATGGTCCCGCTGTAGCCGGGTGGGGTGTAGCCACCGACCTGGATCGTACGCGTCTGAGCCGACCCGATTGCTCCGCCCGCGCACTGCACGCAGGTGGCGGAACGCGTGTCGAGCACCCGGTAGGGCGCGAGCGGCTGGTAGCGGGATGGCCCGACGTAGAGGTAGGAGGTTGCCGGCGAGCTGGTGCCGAAGGAGTCGGTCGCGGCCCCCGTGACCGTGCCCGCAGCATGGGCGGGTGCTGTGAAGGTGAACGACTCGGGGGTGAGGTTGGTGATCGCCGTCGACGCGCCGTTGAAGCTGAAGGTGGTACCGAGCGCGAAGTCGGTGCCTTCGACAGTGACGGTGACGCCCCCGGTGGTCGGGCCGACGGCGGGGTCGAAGCTGGTGATCGAGGGCCCGGAGTAGGTCAGCTCCCCGATCTCGGTCCCCCAGTCAGCCGAGTTGCTGCCATCGAGCTGGACCTCGTTGACGAACCAGAAGTCCTCCGGATACTCCGGGTCCGTGGCACCCGCACCGTAGTCGCCGTAGCGGCAGGCGGTGGTGTCGGTCACCGGGTCGTTGTCGATGCTGCAGACACCGTCCGTGGTGCTCGGGTCGGCATACGGCCCGCTGCCCGTCAGCAGGGTCTCCGGCGCGGAGAGGAGGGTCTGGCCGGCGGGGAGGCCCATCGCCACGACGGTCGGGTAGGAGGTGCTGCTGGAGCTGGTGAAGGTGCTCATCAGGTCGCCGTTCGGGTCGATCCCGAAGGAGGGGTAGTAGACGTAGGTCCCGGAGACCCCGTAGCTGTCGTCCTCCGGCACGCCGAAGGTTGTCGTGGTGATCTCGATGTAGCGGATGCAGGCCCGCTCGGTGGTGTCACCGGTCGGGGTGCAGGCGGCGTCGAAGCCGGTCCAGAGGATCCCGTTGCTCCAGACCCCACCGTCGATGCGGTCGTCGTCGGTGTCGATGGTGTCCGAGCTCCCCTTCTGGAGTGCCGCGGGCGGGGCCGAGGATTCCGCGGTCGATGGGTAGTGGTAGGTCTGAGCGATGGTGGCCGGGGTGTTCCCGGTCACGCCGAGGACGAAGATGGAGGGGCCCGGCGGCGATGAGGGGAGGTCATCGGAGCCGTTGTTGCTGACGAAGTAGAGGGTCGATCCGCTGGAGAGGTCGGACACCGGGAACAGGCTGAAGAAGTTCGTGGAGGGTGCACCGAGCTGGGTGGACTGGGGGTCGATGACGGGATCCGAGTTTGGGGCGTTCGCGAGGAACGTCGCCTTGGAGAGGACGAAGTACTCGTCGCCCACCCAGAGGTGGTTCGCGACGTCGAACTCGTCCCACGAGACCCCGATCTTGTCGCTGGAGAAGCCGACCATCGGCTGGTCGGTGATGGTGTCCGCGTAGTACGAGTCGAAGAAGTAGCCCTCCCACTGGCCGGTCGGGTCCCCATCCTCGGTGTGGAAGAGGTAGAAGCGGCTGCAGGTGGCGCCGACCGGGTAGCCCGGCAGGCAGGAGGTGCTGGCGTTCGGGGTGGTGGTGACGAAGAAGGAGAGGTAGAACTGCCCCGCCCCGGGGTCGTAGACGACTCGGGGATCGCTGAGCTCCCACCCGTTGGATTCGACGAAGTTGTTGAGGTCGATCTCGTCGCAGCCAGTCAGGCTGTACTGGGCGTAGTTCGGCGAGCCCGGGCCGGGCGGCGGGCAGGCGGCGCCGGGCTGATCGGGGTAGGCGGCGCCGCTGCGCTGACGCACGTAGAGGGACTGGTTGGTGGTCTCGACCACCCACTGCCCGCTGACCGCCACGTCCGGGTCGGGAGGCGCGACGCCCGCCTGGTCGGAGCCGAAGGCGCTGGTCTCCCCGCTGAGGCTGGTCCCCACCCACGCCTGGAGTGGGAGGGGCGCGCTCGCCGATCCCAGATTGGAGGTGGCGAGCGACGACGCTCGGCTGCCCGAGGGCGTCCGTAGCGGGCTCTCCTGGACCGCCCCCAAGCCGTCCGGGACGGTGCCGGTCGCGTGCGGAAGCGGTGCGGGGTGCTGGGGGCTGACCACACCGGAGCGCGGAGATCCGGCCGGCTGCTGAGCCGCCGCCGTCGCGGGGAGTCCGGAGATGGCGGGCCCTCCGGCGAGGGCGCCGGCGGCCAGCAGGGCGGCGAGACCCAGGCGGGCGGTGCCGGTCGTGAGGAAGCGCCTCGGCGGGTGCGACGTGAGCATGGACGTGATCCTTCAGCCCTGGAGGATGCGCAAGGCCCAGCGAGCCTACCATGGGCGCGCGGCTCGCGACGCCTCCGACCACGCCGCCGGGGATCCTGGAAGCCGAGGTTGGTGCCTGCACATGTGTCGGGGGCACTTGTGGGCCCCGAGTGCGGCGGCACATACTCCGCGCGGCCTCCCATTCCCTGAGCGCTCCCCTGCGACAGGGCGCCAGGCGTCGCGGAGCGTCGCAGGGGCGTCTCATCGTGCCGGGGCGTCTCGAATCGAACATCTGGGGCTCAGGAGGACATCAGGTGGCGATCACACAGAATCGAAGGTGGGGTCTGCTGACCCGGGGGCTGCTCGTGGCGGCCGTCGTCGCGGCGGCCTCGGCGGGACTGAGCCTTGCACGTCCGCAGCGAGCGGAGGCAGGCGCTGTGCCGGTGGGACCCACCCTTTGGACCACGGTCGCGAGCCCGCAGGTCGCGAACTCCTTCCTGTCCGGGATCACCTGCGTCAACGCCGACGACTGCTGGGCGGTCGGGTTCGTGGGATCAATCCTCGACTCGACCGCCCTGGTCGAGCAGTACAACGGCACGAGCTGGAGCGTCGTCGGCAGCCCCGCCGTCAGCGGCGGCGCCTACCTGGCTCAGGTCTCCTGCGTGGGTGTCGACGACTGCTGGGCGGTGGGTTTGTCAGGAGGCGCGTTGGACCCGTCCGCGCTCATCGAGCAGTACAACGGCACGAGCTGGAGCGTCGTCTCGACCGCCCCCGCACCCGGGCGCGCGCCGTACTCCGAATTTGCGGCCGTGACCTGTCTCTCGGCGGACGACTGCTGGGCCGTCGGCAACTACGCGGACAGCAACGATACGACCTACACCCTGACCGAGCAGTACACGGGGAGCGCCTGGGACCTCGTCTCCAGCCTCAGCGTGGTGGGAAGCCCGTACTCCGTCCTCAACGGCGTGGCCTGCGCCTCGGCCAGCGAGTGCTGGGCGGTGGGCTACTCCACCGACAACTCCGGGAACTCCACCTCCCTCACCGAGGAGTACACGGGGTCGAGCTGGAGCATCGCCACCAACCCCGGCCCGGCGGGCAGCGCCCAGTCGGGTCTCTTCGGCGTGACCTGCGTGTCGACCAGCGACTGCTGGGCGGTAGGCCAGTATGCGGACAGCAGCGGCTACTGGTTCACCCTGACCCAGCAGTACGGCGGGTCGAGCTGGAGCACCGTCGCCAGCCCCAACCCGCCCAGCAGCGTCAACGGCGTCCACTTCGGCGTGACGTGCGCCTCAGCCAGTGACTGCTGGGCCGTCGGCTACTACCTAGACAGCAGCAACGAGCAATTCACGCTCATCGAGCAGTACAACGGGACGAGTTGGAGCCTCGCCTACAGCCCCAGCCCGAGCGATAACGCCGAGCTGGTCCAGCCCGCCTGCATCTCCGCCGCCGACTGCATCGCCGTCGGGGTGGACTGGAACTCGGGCCAGGCCCTGATCGAGCAGACGTACCAGCCGGTCGCGACCGCGTACACGGCTCTTTCACCCTCCCGGATCTGCGACACGCGCACCGCAGCGGTGACCGGGTACTCGACGGAGTGCTCGTCGGACGGGCCTCTCGGCCAGGGCGCGACCATGACCTTCCAGGTGACCGGGGTCGGGTCGGAGCCGGTGCCTAGCGACGCCCAGTCGGTGGTCCTCAACGTCACCGCCATCAGCGGCACCGCGGGCACCTTCCTGACCGCTTTCCCGGCCGGATCGGCCGTGCCCACCGCGTCCAATATCAACGTCAACGCGGCGACCAACCAGGCCAACCTGGTGGTGGTCGCCCTGGGAGCTGGCGGCCAGGTGAGCATCTACAACTCGCTCGGCTCCATCAACGTCGCGGTCGACGTCGAGGGATACTTCGCCGCGCCCTCGGGCTCCTCGTCGATCCCCGGGCTCTTCCACCCCATCTCCCCGCTGCGGATCTGCGACAGCCGCTCGGGGACGGGCACCGCCTGCTCCGGGAACCCGTTGGGCCCCGGCCAGTGGACAAGGGTGGTGGTCTCCGGCTGCCCCACCGGCGATCCCACCTGCACCCCATCGGTGCCGGCCACGGACGCGGCGGCGGTGGCCCTCAACCTGACCGCGGTCTCGGGGACCTCGCTCACCTACATGGCGGTGGAGCCTGCCGGAGCCGGTGGCACCTGCCCGAGCGGGACGCCCCAGTTCTCCAACGTCAACGTGAACGCCCAGACCAATCTCCCCAACCGGGTGATCGTGCCCCTGGGACCGGCCAACGACGTCTGCGTCTACAACTCGCTGGGGTCGATCAACTTCATCCTCGACGTCAACGGCTGGTTCGGCAACGGGAGTGAGAGCACCCAGGGCGCGGAGTTCTATGCGGTCAGCCCGCTCCGGATCTGCGACACCCGCGATGAGCTCGCGGTGAACTACTCAACCGAGTGCTCGGACGCGACCCTCACCCAGGGTGGCACCCTGACCATCCCGGTGGCAGGGGTCGACAGCCTTCCGGCGGACGGTGGCGCCACCCCGCCGGTGGCGGTGATCGCCAACGTCACGGCGGTTTCGGGCTCGGCTTTCACCTACTTCACCCTCTACCCGGCCAACGTCTCGCTCCCCAATGCGAGCGACCTCAATGTCAGCCCGCAGCAGAACACCCCCAACCTCGTGATCGTCCAGCTCCCCGCCACCGGGGGAAACGCGGGGGAGGTCGACCTCTACAACAACCAGGGCAGCATCGACGCCATCGTCGACGTGGCAGGCTGGTTCCAGCTTCCGCCAGTGGTCTGATCGTCACGGAATTCCCCGGCTCGCGCGGTGTGACGCGTTCGGGACGATCCCGGCCGTCACCGAACGCTGCTATCATCGCGTCCGCGCGGCCGGGGGATGGCGTTCGGGTACCGATCGGGGCCGCGCGAGCGGGGACCGGCGCCACGGGAGAGACGACCCGGCGGCCCGAGACGGAGGTGACCAGGTGAAGGCGCTGATCCTGAGCGGGGGCACGGGCACCCGCCTCCGGCCGATCACCCACACCAGCGCCAAGCAGCTGGTCCCCATCGCCAACAAGCCGATCCTCTTCTACGGGATCGAGGCGGTGGTCGCGGCCGGCATCACCGAGATCGGGATCATCACCGGCGAGACCGGCCCGGAGGTGCGAGCGGCGGTCGGCGACGGCTCGCGCTTCGGCGCCTCGGTGACCTACATCCCCCAGGAGGCGCCGCTCGGCCTCGCCCACGCCGTGCTCATCGCCAGGGACTTCCTCGGCGAGGACCGGTTCGTCATGTATCTGGGCGACAACCTCATCCGGGACGGGATCACGGAGTTCGTGGACGAGTTCCGCCGGCTGCAGCCGGACGCCGAGATCCTGCTGGCCCGGGTCCCCGAGCCCCAGCGCTTCGGGGTGGCCGAGCTGGAGGATGGGCGAGTGGTCCGGTTGGTCGAGAAGCCGCCGGTGCCCCGGAGCGACCTGGCCCTGGTGGGCGTCTACCTCTTCTCCCCGGCGGTGTTCCACGCCATCGAGCGGATCGAGCCCAGCGCCCGCGGCGAGCTGGAGATCACCGATGCGATCCAGCGGATGATCGATGACGGAGCCCGGGTGGTGCCCCACGTCATCACCGGGTGGTGGAAGGACACCGGGCGCCTCGAGGACATGCTGGAGGCCAACCGGATCATCCTCGACACCCTGGCGCCCCGGGTCGAGGGCCTCCTCGGCGAGGACGTGCGGCTCGAGGGCAAGGTCGTGATCCAGACAGGGGCGCAGCTCCGCAACTGCCTGGTCCGAGGACCGGCCATCATCGGGTCCGGGACCCTCATCGAGCAGTCCTACGTGGGGCCGTTCACCTCCATCTACCACGACTGCACGATCCGGAGGTCCGAGATCGAGCACTCGATCGTCCTCGAGGGCAGCGTGATCGACGGCGTCGACGGCAAGATCGAGTCCTCGCTGATCGGCAAGGGGTGCACCGTGCGCTCCTCCCCGGAACGGCCGCGCGCCTACCGCCTGATGCTGGGCGACCAGTCCCGCGTGGAGCTGCGCTGATGGCCTGGATGGCGGTCACCGAGTCGATGGAGCGGGTGCTCGCAGACATCAGCAGCGTCCCTGCCTCTCAGCGGGTGGGGCGCATCGACGGCGTCATGGTGAAGACCTTCCGCAAGCACGCCGACCAGCGCGGCTACTTCATCGAGCAGCTCAAGCGGGGGGACCTCGACGACGAGGGCCGTCCCTTCATCCCCGCCGAGCCGTTTGCCCAGATGTCCCGCAGCCTCGCGTATGCGCGGGGTGGGAACCCGCCGGAGCTGATCAAGGCCTTCCACTGGCACAAGCGCCAGTGGGACTACTGGGACATCGTGCAGGGGAATGCCCGCGTGGTTCTCGTCGACCTCCGCGAGGGGTCCCCGACCGCCGGACGCATCCAGTCGATCATCCTCGGCGAGCACTCACCCAAGATGGTGGCCATCCCCCCTTTCGTGGGCCACGGTTACCAGGTGCTGAGCCTCCAGGACGTCATCCTCAACTACTACGTGACCGAGCCCTACGATCCCGCCGACCCCGACGAGGGCCGGATCGCCTGGGACGACCCGCGCATCGGCTTCGACTGGAGCATCGAGAACATCTGAGATGCGGCTGCTCGTAACCGGAGGAGCGGGGTTCATCGGCAGCGAGTTCGTCCGGATGACGCTGCGTGAGCATCCCGAGGACCAGGTCACCGTGCTCGACAAGCTCACCTACGCCGGCAACGAGCGCAACCTCGACCCGGTCCGAGGCGATGCGCGCTTCCGCTTCGTGCAGGGTGACATCGCGGACCCGGCGGCGGTGGGACCGCTGGCCCGGGGGTGCGACACGATCGTCAACTTCGCCGCGGAGTCGCACGTCGACCGCTCCCTCGAGGCCCCCGGCCAGTTCATCATCACCGACGTCTACGGCACCTACGTCCTCCTCGAGGCGGCGCGTGCGGCTGGGCACCCGCGCTACCTTCAGGTGAGCACCGACGAGGTCTACGGCGACGTCGCCACGGGGCGCTCCCGGGAGGGCGACCCGCTCCGGCCGCGGAGCCCGTACAGCGCCAGCAAGGCGGGCGGGGAGATGCTGGTGCAGGCCTACCGCGCCTCGCACGGGTTACCGGCGATCATCACCCGGGGCTCCAACACCTACGGCTGGTACCAGTACCCGGAGAAGATCATCCCGCTCTTCATCACCAACGCCCTGGAGGACCGGCCCCTCCCCATCTACGGGGACGGGGGCGCGGTGAGGGACTACATCTTCGTCGAGGACCACTGCCGCGGCATCGACCTGGCGCTGCGCCGGGGGGTGCCCGGAGAGGACTACAACATCGGGGCGGGCCGGGAGATCAACGGGATCACGGTGGCTGACACGGTGCTTCGTCTCCTCGATAAGCCTCCCTCCCTGAAGCAGTACGTCAGCGATCGGCCCGGCCACGACCGGCGCTACGCCCTCGACTCCACCAAGCTCCGCACTCTCGGCTGGGAGCCGCGCATCGACGTCGAGAAGGGGATGGAGATGACGGTGCGCTGGTACGTGGAGCACGAGGAGTGGTGGAGACCGCTCAAGAGCGGGGAGTTCTGGGCCTTCTACCAGCGCAACTACAGGACGGTGACGCCCCTCCCGGGCTCGGGCGCCGGCTGAGCGGTCCGGGGATGCGGATCGAGATCATCGGCTCCCGCGGGCAGCTCGGACGCGAGCTGCTGTGGACCCTGGCGGGCACATCGCACCGGGCCACCGGGCATGACGTCGAGGCCGTCGACATCCGTGACCCCGGATCGGTCGGTGCCCTGCTGGACCAGGTGCGGCCCGACGCCGTCATCAATTGCGCCGCCTGGACGCGGGTGGACGCCGCCGAGACCGAGGAGGCGGCGGCCTACGCCGTCAACGCCGAGGGTCCGCGGGTGCTGGCCGAGGCCTGCCGGCCGCGCGGCGTCCTCCTCTGCCACCTGAGCACGGATTACGTCTTCGATGGCACCGCGACCGAGCCCATCGACGAGGCGGCCACGCCCCACCCGCAGAGCGCCTATGGTCGGGGGAAGCTCGCCGGCGAGGAGGCGGTCCGCGCTGCCCTGACCTCCCACCAGATCGCCCGCACGGCCTGGCTCTACGGCCAGGAGGGGCCCAACTTCGTGCTCACCATGCTGAGGCTGGCCCGGGAGCGGGCTGCGCTGCGCGTGGTCGCCGACCAGTGGGGCTCGCCCACCTGGACGGGGCACCTCGCCCCTGCCCTGGTCCGGCTGGTCGAGCGCGGTGAGCCCGGCACCTACCACCTCACCAACTCCGGGACGACCAGCTGGCATGGCTTCGCCGAGGCCATCGTCGCGGAGGCGGGGCTCAGCGTGCCGGTGGAGGCGATCCAGACCGCCGACTACCCCACCCCGGCACCCCGCCCCGCGTACTCGGTGCTGGCCAACCGCGCCTGGCAGGCCCTGGGGGAGGCCCCGCTGCCCGCGTGGCGGGAGGGGCTGCGCGCCTACCTGGCGGAGCTCGCCGGCCGGCCTCCGCAGCCCGCTGCGACGTGACCGACATCCTGGTGCTCGCCAACGAGCACGTCAACCGGCGGATGGCAGGGCCCTCGATCCGCTCCTTCGAGTTCTCCCGGGTGCTGAGCGCGGACGGGCACCGGGTGACCCTGGCGTCGCCCTTTCCCAGCGACCTCCCGCCCCAGCCCTTCGCGGTGACCACCTACGACGCGTCGAGCCTGCCGGCCCTGCTGGCGGATCACCGCGTGGTGATCCTCCAGGGGTGGGTGATGGAGCGCTTCCCCCTGCTCCGCGAGGCGGACGTCCGGCTGGTCATCGATCTCTACGACCCCTTCCCGCTGGAGGTGCTCATCCTCTTCGCGAAGGAGCCGCTGGAGAAGCGCCTGGAGGCCCAGCGGGACTCGATCCGGGCCGTCACCGACCAGGTCCGTGACGGCGACCTCTTCCTCTGCGCCAGCGAGAAGCAACGCGACTACTGGCTGGGATGGCTGACCGCGGCGAGCCGGGTCAACCCGCTCACCCATCGGCAGGACCCGACCCTCCGCTCGCTCCTCGACGTCGTGCCCTTCGGGGTTCCCTCGGAGCCGCCCCGCCGCCGGCACCCGGCCATCCGCGGCGTCATCGACGGCATCGGCGAGGGCGACCTCGTGGTGCTGTGGGGTGGAGGCATCTACAACTGGTTCGACCCCGTCACCCTGATCCGCGGGGTGGAGATCGCGGCCCGGCGCCTCCCGGGCCTCCGCCTCGTCTTCATGTCCACCGGGCATCCCAACCCGGAGATCCAGACCATGTGGACGCAGGTCGAGGCGCGGCGGGTGGCCGGCGAGCTCGGCCTGCTCGGCACCCACGTCTTCTTCAACGAGAGCTGGGTCGCGTACGAGGACCGGGCCGACTGGCTGCTCGACGCCGACATCGGCGTCTCCACCCACTTCGACCATGTGGAGACCCGCTTCTCCTTCCGGACCCGGATCCTCGACTACTTCTGGTCCGGGCTGCCGGTGATCTGCACCGCCGGCGACACCCTTGCCGACGATATCGAGCGGCTGGGCATCGGGGTGACCGTCCCTCCGGAGAGCCCCGAGGCCGTTGCGCGCGCGCTGGTGGAGTTGGCGGAGGATGCCGCAAGGCGCCGGGAATGTGGCGCACGGTCGGTGGCCCACGCGGCGTCGCTCACCTGGCCGGCAGCAGCGGCGCCGCTCCGCCGCTTTTGCGCCGATCCGCGCCCTGCAGCTGACCGCGAGCCGGGGCTGGCCCGGCTGCCGGTCCCCTTCACCCCGACGCGGGACGACGTCGCCGGCGCTCCTGAGGCCTTCACTGCGGCCGACGCGCCGCCCCCGCGTCCGGGCCTCCCCTACCGAGCGCTGCGCTCCGCCTACCGGGGGCTCCCCTCGGGGATCCGACGCTCCAAGTGGTTCTCGAGCGCCCTCGCGAGGGTGCTGCGCACGCTCGGCCGCCGCGGAGAGCGCCGCCGGTAGACGGGGCCGGCTCAGAACCCTCCGTGGGGGATGAGATATTGGGCGAAGACGTACGCGTCCAAGCCGGCGAAGATGGCCGGCCAGAGCCACGGAAGAGCATGGCGCGCCGCCGCGGGTAAGCCCCTCACCGAGTCGGTCCCGGCGACGAGAAGGAGGCTCCAGGCGGTGATGGCGACCAGCAGGTACCGCCCCTCAGCCTGGGTCGTCTCGCGGATGATCAGCACCCAGCTGACGATCGACCCGGCAGCCGCGAGCCCGAGCGCCGAGACGCCCAGCGGCGACAGCCCTCGGCCACCCCAATGCCGCCAGACGACCCAGGCTCCGCCTGCCAGGCACACCAGCGCTAACAGGCTCACCCCGATGTCCAGCGACCATGGCAGGGTGAGCTGATTCGCCCCACCGTCGAACCAGACGCTGTTCAGGAGCTGATGGAACGAGAAGTTGAGCACCGATGGATCCAGGGATGGCACGGGGCGTACCAGACCTGCCACGAGCTTCGTGAGGTAGGTCCGGGTGGCGCCACTCGCCAGGGGGTCGCCGTACAGGGCGACGTTGCGGGCGAACCACCATCCGCTGAGGGCGGCGAAGGCGACCGCGGCGGCGAGGAGATCTCCCGTCCGCCCCCGGCGCACCGACACCGCGGCGAGGAGCAGCAGCAGAAGGCCGGCGACCGGGACCGACGTGAGCTCTGTGATGGCCGCCAAGCCCAGGAACACCCCGACCGTGGCAGCCCAGAGCCGATGTCGCCCACCGCCGCGCAGCCAGAGGAGGAGGGCGAGCAGGGCGAGGGCGCAGAGCGCGAAGTTGAGGGATTCGTTGGACACGGCGGCGGAGACGACATCGAACTTGGGCCAGAGGCCGACCGCTGATGCAACGGCCGACGAGATGGAGAGCCGCCGAGTGAGCACCCACCCCGAACCGAATGACGCCATCACGACGATCAGTCCGTATCCGATGCTCGGCAACCGGAGCAGGTGGACGTCGACCGCCATCTGACGCTCCGCGGTGGTCGTGTACGTGTGGTCGAAGCCATCGAGGTTGGCCGCGCTGGTCGGTGCAGGCGGCAGCGAAGGTGTGAACGGCTGCATCCCGAGGACCTTCATCCAGACCGCGAGTGAGATGTAGTACAGGGGCGGCTGATGAGACTCGTCTCCGTTCTGAACGCTGATCAGGGGCAGCGAGTGGTGGCTCCGGATGTACAGGGCGTACTGGATGTGATCGCCCTCGTCGTTGTTGCTCAGGGCGGGGGTGCGCAGGCTCATGGCGAGCGTCACCGCCAGAAACAGGGCGCAGGGGACCGCCAGAGCGATGGCGAACCGGGCCCGGTGGCCGGCGATCACGCCCCGGGCCTCAGCCGCATCGTCGAACCGCGCCCACCAGTCGTCTCCATGATTCGTCGCCGGCGATCAGCCCCCGCCAAGGCCGCAGATCGTGGTGGTCCCGGCCGGCAGCGTCAGCAGGGTGGCGACGCCGCTCGCCGTCACCTCGAGATACGTCTTCTGGCCGGCCGTCAGCCCGAACGTGCTGGTCGCGGACGAGGCGACGCCGGGAGTTCCGGTGAGGCTCAGCTGGAGGGTCATCTCCGAGCTCTGCTCGGTCGACATGGCGACGGCGCCGGGGCCGGCGAAGTCGAGCTGCAGCACCGACGTCCCGCTGGCCGAGCCCGCGGACACGCAGCCGTCACCGGTGGCGGTCACCAGAGGGAGCGACGCGGGGTCGATGCGGGCGGCCTGGCCGGTGCCGGTCGGCGCGCTCGAGCTGATGCCCACCTGGAGGAAGAGCTCCGCATTCAGCATGTCGGTTGCCGACACCGGCGCGTCGGTCGAGATGCTGCCCGTGCCGATCATCGAGCGGAGCATGTCGACGGTGAGGTTGCCGGAGTGAACCGGTTCGACCCCGGCCCCACCGGTGACCGCCAGGGGGGCGCCGCTCTGGAGCAGGTGAGCCGCTGCCAGGACCTGCCCTTCCGTGGTGGTGGTGATGGGATTCCAGGTCTGGACGAAGGTGACCCAGCTGCCCACGCTGCCCACCACCGCCAGGCCGCAGGCGGTGAGGACCACGACCCTTCCGGTCACTCCCCGCCGCGCCAGGCGCGTCAGCACATCAGCGGTGGCGGGGAGCAGCAGGGCGATGCCGATGTAGCCGTAGCGGGTGAGGGTCGACTCCCACAGCCCGGCGGTCACCCGGTCGACACCGAGCAGGACGAAGTAGAGCAGGGCGACTCCCGCCGAGGCGAAGACGAAGGCCGTGTTGGTCCGGATCCGCCGGCGTTCGAGGAAGAGCCAGACGAGGAGCGCCACGAACAGGATGGGACCGAAGCCACTCCACCCGACCGTGGCACCGACCGCGCTGGTGAGCCCGGTCCAGGCGTAGTCGAAGACCAGGAAGTGCTGCCAGAGCGGCCCAGGTTGGAGGGAGAGGTACTCCCTCCCGATCGCCGCGAACCAGGCCAGGTACACGACGGCCGGCAGCACGGCCACCCGGAATGCGGCCCGCCAGCCTCGTCGGAGCAGGGCCAGGAGGGCGTAGAGGAAGACCATGATCACGCCGACGCCGGAGCACATGACGGCCGCGACCCCGAGCGGCCATGTGAGCAGGTCGCGACCTGAGCCCGCCTCGGTGTGGTCGACGAGGAAGGCCGCGGCCAGCCCGAGAGCGACCGGCAGGACGAAGCTGACCTGGAACCAGGACCAGACGTTCTCGACACCGCCTCCGACGACCACGAAGACGGCGGCCAATCCGGTGGCCACCCAGGGGTCGGCTCCGAGCCGGCGCATCCAGCGCCACAGCAGGTGGACGACGGCGAGATGGGCGGCGATGTCCATCAGCGCGTAGGGGAGGAAGGAGCGCAGCCCGTACACCTTGTAGAGACCCAGGGTGAGGAGGATCGGCACCGTGGACCAGTGGCCGTTGTGGGGCACGAGGAGGTTGAGGGAGGTACCCGGCTGCATCCTCCCGAAGAACTCGAACTCATCGCCGAGGAACCAGTTGCTCCGGTCGAGGTAGAGGATGACCGCGACGCCCACGATCAGCGAGAGGTAGTGGGCCGGAGCGGCGGCGTCTCTCGCGAGCTCGATCCAGCCCTGCCTGCGCTGCGCCGAGACGGCTCGTGCGGGTGGCGAATCGTCCCGCGGCGCATCGCCGGCCGGGACGGCGCCCTCAGCCGGCGACACCGCAGACCGTGGTGACCCCCGGCGGCAGCGAGATCAGCGGGGCGGTGCCGGCCGCGGTGACGTTCAGGTACACGGTCTGGCCTGCGCCGACCGGGAAGCTGTTGGTCGCCGTGAGATCCAGGGGGTCGCCCTGGGGGGCGAGCTGGACGACGATGTCACCGCCTCCGCTCGGCGTGATCTCGACCGACCCCGCCGACGTGAAGACGAGCCGCAGCACCGCCGGCGAGGCACCGTTGGCCACGGTGTAGCAGCTGCCCCCCGACGACTCGGGAGCCGGCTGGACGTCGTTCCCGATCGTCGGTTGAGGCCCGGTGTCGAGCGGCGTCCGGGTGACGCTCACCTGCAGGTAGAGCGAGGCGTTCAGGGTGTCGGTGGCGGTGATGGCCGTGCCCAGGGGGATCGCCCCGGCCGCGAGCATCGAGCGCAGGTCGCCGAGTGTCAGGTTGGGCGAGTTGGCCGGTGCCACCTCGGCCGCGTCGCCCACCGCGAGCGGCGCACCGCCCGTGGCCAGGTGGGCGGCGGCAAGGATCTGGCCCTCCGTCCCCTCCTGGATGGGGTTGTTCGTGAACAGCCAGGTGGAGATGCCCGCGACCCCGTTGACGGCGACCACCGCGGTGAGTGCCAGCGCCACGAACCGGCCGGTCAGCGAGCGCCGCGTCAGCTGGGTCAGCGCAACCGCGGTCACCGGGAGCAGAAGGATCACCCACTCGTACGCGTAGTGGCTGAAGGTGGACTCCTGCACCCCGAGGGAGATGCGCCCCACCCCGATGGTGGCGAAGAAGATCAGGGCCACCGGGGGCCCCGCGAAGGCGAACGCCAGGGGGCCGCGCGCCAGGCGCCGGTTGAGGTACAGCCACACCCCGAGCCCGAGGGCGAGCGCCCCGCCCAGCCCGGTCCAGCCGGTGGTGCCCTCGATCGCGCTGGTGAGGCCGGTCCAGACGTACTGCACCACCAGCGGGAGGTCGTACTTGGGTGCGGGGGTCGTTGAGATCGCCTTGTGCCCGATCAGCGCCAGCCACACCAGGTAGACGACGGCAGGCACGCAGGCGGCGCGGAGGGCGGCCAGCCAGCCCCGGCGGAGCAGGGCGAGCGCGGCGCCGAGCAGGACGGCGCAGACGCCGATCCCCGAGCACATGATGGCGGCCACCCCGAAGATCCAGTAGCCGGTATCCCGATCCCACCGGCTGGGGCCCGAGTAGTCGAGGAGGAAGGCACCCAGCAGGCCGAGCACGCAGGGGAGGACGAAGCCGATCTGGAAGGAGGAGGTGAGGTTCTCGACACCGCCGCCCAGCACGATGAAGGCTGCGGCGAGGCCGGTGGCGAGCCAGGGATCCACGTCGAGCCGGCGCATCCAGCGCCAGAGCAGATGGGCCACCGCCAGGTGGGCGATCAGGTCGAGAGCGATGTAGGGGACGTAGCTGCGCAGACCGACGAGCTTGTACAGACCCAGGTTGAGGAGGATGGGGATGGTCGACCAGTGCTCGTTGTGGGGGAAGAAGAGACTGAGCGACTGGCCCGGCTGGAACCGGTTGAAGAACTCGAAGATGTCGCCGACGAACCAGAGGTGGCGAGCCATGTAGAGGAGGAACGCGAGCCCGATGACGAGCGAGAGATAGTGGGCGGGCGCCGCCAGCTCCTCGAGGCGCTCGCCGAGCGGGCGCAGGGGCGGTCGCTCCGCGGACGGCCGGGGCGCCTCCCGGGGCGCCGTGCCGGTGCTTGCGGCTCCACCCGCGCTGGTCATCACCGGATCACCGGAGGACGCGGTGTCGCTGCTCATCCAGCTCCCCGCTCAGATGGTCCCCGCGGCGATCGCCTGCTCGATCCAGGGGACGACCTCGTCGAGCATCGCGTCCAGCGAGGTGGTTGCGGTGAAGCCGAGGATGCGCGCTGCCTTCTCCACAGAGGGGACACGGCGCTGGACGTCATGCTCGTAGGGCGGATCGCAGACATAGCGGAAGGGCGCGTCACTTCCCCGGATTCGCTTCCAGATCGTCTCGGCGAGCTCGAGCACGGTGGTGGAGACCGGCGTCGAGAGGTTGAAGTCCTCGTTGAGCGCGGCCGGGCTCTCCATGGCCGTGACGATGCCCCTGGCCAGGTCCCCGCCGTAGGTGTAATGGCGGATCTGGCTGCCGTCGCCGAGGAGGTGAAGGGGGTCCTGACCCCGCAGCACCTTCTGGACCAGGTCCGGGACGACGTGGCTCATGGCCAGCTTGACGTTGCCGCTCGGCACCTCCACGTCACCCAGAGCGCGCGCCTCACCGACCCCCACGCAATTGAAGGGACGAACGATCGTGTACGGGAGGCCGTGCTGCTCCCAGGCGGCCCGGGCGAAGTACTCGACGGCCAGCTTCTGGAAGCCGTAGGAGGAAAGCGGCGGTGGGATCTTGCGCTCCTGCCCCTCGACCGACGGCCACGAGTCCGTCGACTCGAAGACCATCGAGGAGCTCATATAGGTCACCTTCTGCAGACGGTGGTCGCGGTGGGCGGCGATCGCCGCGTCGCACGTCGCCGCCATGATCCGTTCGTTGGTGGCAAGCAGGTCATAGGCGTACGCGTGGAAGTACGAGATCCCACCGATCATCGCCGCGCCCGCGATCAGATGATCGCAGCCGGCGAGGAGCCCGGCCATCAGCTGGGGGTCGCGGGCATCGCCCTCGACGAGCTGGTAGCCCGGGTTGGTGTCGTATGACTTGGCGACCCTCCCGTACTTGGAGAGGTTGTCCAGCCCTACCACCTCATGGCCACGACGCAGCAGCTCCTCGACGACGTATCCGCCGATGAACCCGGCGGCACCGGTGACCATGACCCTGCTCATCTGAACCCTCTGAGCGGTGCACCCCTGCG
>DNAU01000050.1 GCA_003491925.1 Chloroflexota bacterium | reverse complement strand
GTGGTGTGTATCGTCCTCTCGAAACCCTTCACGTGCTCCAGGACGTCGATCTCCTCGGCCGGTACCGGCGGAGGTGCAGCCACCGTCTCGAACTCCATCTCTCGCTCGATGAAGTCAACCGGCTTGACCTCCCTGCCGCCTACCACCAGCGAGTGGTCCGCCGTCACATGTACCTGCCCCTTCTTGGAGCTTATCAGGTAAGCCGTCTTACGAGTCTTGTGCCGGATGATCCTCTTCAGGGGGAACCACCCCTCCCTCCCACCGCCGTCCTTCGCCAGCGCCGTCCACCCCTCCCCCAGTACGCAGGTCTCCTTCTCTCCGCGGTACGAGCTGACGTCCCTGCCCCGCTTGGCCCACACCATCTCGATCGGGTCGACGACTATCCTCCCCTCGGGAGAGCGCAGTACCACCGTCCGGTCGCCCGTGACGCTGTCGCTGTAGAAGGGGGGCTTCTCCTGGCGCATGCACTCCTTGGCCAGGTCGTAGAGCGTCCGGCGCGCGATGGCGGTGATCACGGCGGCTATGATCACATGTCGATGTGAAATTTTTGCTTCCTTCTCCGCCAGCCACACGCCGGGCTGGAGCATCTGCATCGTCTCCCGGTCGATCTTGTCGGGGTTGATGAGCATCTCCTGCTTGTGCGTCGACTCCGAGCACTTCCCGTAGAGGCTGTTGAGCAGGTACTTGAGCACGAGCTTGCGGAAGTCGGTGGTAGCTACCCGCCTCAGCTCGTAGATCTTGTCGGCGTAGCTCTTGAAGTCGCGGAACGACTCGAAGACGTAGACCTGGTGGACCTTGTGGAGCACGGCACCCTCGCGCAGGGCGAGGCGGATGTCGGTCGACGTGAACCAGCTGCGCCACTTGCCCACGGGGAAGAACACCCGGTTGTCCTTGCGGTAGGGGAGGGGAGGCAGGTACATGTCGGGGACCTCGACCGTCGCGTCTGCCAGGTAGATGCAGTCGTCGGACTCGTCGGACGGCAGGGTGAGGCGGTACTCGACGAGGTTGCCCGGCAGGGGGAAGGTCATCGCGTAGGGGAAGCTCGAGTTGATGTCGTAGATCAGGAAGTCGTCGGGAGGGTTGCGGTTGAACACCTCGACCCGGCTCGCGAAGTAGGCCTCCTGGCTGATCTGGTTGAGCGACTCGGAGGTGAAGATGTCGCGCTGGAGGAAAGTCCGGCGGAAGAGGGTCATGGCGGTCGAGGCTATCGTCTGCTGGAGCTGGCCCCCGAGGCTCACGATCTCCGTCTCGAACTGGGATATCGCCTTCCACAGGATCTCGCAGTCGAGCTTGTTGTACAGCTCCAGGATCTCGATGGGGACGTCGCGATAAAAAACCTTCCTCTCGTCCGGCGAGAGCTCCTCGAAGTCCTTGATGGGCCTGCCGAACCTCTCGGTCATCCAGGCGAGGGCGCGCGGGTCGTCGCCCTTTTTCAAACCGATCGCCTTGCCGATGTTGGCCAGGGAGTCGCGCAGGAGCCAGTAGGAGTCGACGAAGTGCCAGGCGTTCTTGCCGTTGATCACGTGGACGATGATGGCCGAGCTGCCGCTGAAGGAGGCCTTGATCTTCCAGCACCTGCCTCCGGCAGTCACCCCGCTCTCCTCCTCGCTCGTCTTCGAGCCGTCCGGTGCGTAAGACGTGCTAGAGCGGGTGCCTCCCGAGCGCAGCTGCTCCTTGATCTCGCTCAGGAGCTCGTCGAGGACGAACTGCATGTCGGCCAGTCCCCCGGCGTGGGCGAAAAACCAGTCGCCTCGCCGCTCGCGCGTGAGCAGGAAGTCGACCTGCTCGCGTATCGAGTTGAACCTCCGGTAGCACTCCTCCATCACTACCTCGTCCTCGTCGTCGCTGCCCCTCGCCTGCTGGTCGTAGTACCCGGCCAAGCGCAATTTCAGCGCGCTCGTCATGCGCTTCGAGACCGGCAGGGGGATCTTGACGGGGGTCCTTATCCCCTCGACCTTGACCAGGGTGTTGACGAGCGTGGGCAGGGTCTCGCCCGGGACCCACTCGAGGTCGAGCACGCCGAACCGCCGCAGCTTGCGGGTCGACTTTATGGGGTTGAAGACGGCCACCGCCGGTTCTTTCCTCTCGGACGCTGATACTCACGACGAACGAGGCTGATGATGCCGCAGACCACCAGCACTATCCCTCCCACCCCCGCGACCAGGCACTCGAGCCTCTGCCAAGGAGACATCACGTCTCGACCTCGTCCTCGTGCACCCACAGCTCGCCCAGGTCGCGGCCCCTGCAGTTGCACGGCTTCTGCGATGGGCCGCCGTCGGGCGCGGGCTGTAACACGTCGCAGTTCCGGTCGTGTCCCCCGAGCATAGAGGACACCGCTCCCTTCTCCATAACTACCAGCTCCCGCGCGAGACTCGTTCGCTGACGGGCGACCTCATTCGTGAGAGCGATAGATACCCCGCGCTCCTCGTCCAGCAGCTTCCTGGCCTGCTCCACCACCTCGCGCAGCAGCTCAGCGTCGGTCACGCGGACCGACTGGGGAGCGTCATGACGGACGTCGCGCCCCCCGACGAGCCGCATCGCCTCCCTCTCCTTGGATCCCACCATCCGGTCATAAGACTCGTGCTCGCCCGAGTGACCGCGGTCCAGCCGACAGAGGACCTCACCGCCGCAGGTGGGACACTTCCCCCCTTCCCCACACTCACCGAAGTACTCGCCGTACTCGTTCTTGGGCAGGATGACGTGGCCCTCGTGGCCGTCGAGGTTGCCCAGGAGGAGACTACTCTCGTACTCAGTCCGCCCGAGCACGCCCAGCGACTCCAGGTCGATCCTCGCGTCGGGCATCGACCTGGCTAACCTCATCAGGAGGGGGATCGCGTCCAGGCAGACCCGGTGCAGGTGCTCCTCGCCGTGATTCACGCCGCAGTTTACTATGCACGCGTCACAGGTCTTGCAGTAGATGTCCCAGCGGCAGCTCATCGTCTCCTCCTTCAGTTCTTGGCCTCGGGGACCTTCTCGCCCGCGATGCCCTCGCCACACGAGCCGAGCCGCCTGGGCAGGTAGTCGCCCGCCTCGGCGCCGGAAGAAACAGCGTTGGCGAAGAGCGCGTATATGTTGTGCAGGCAGATGGAGTCGGTCTTGTGGCACTGGTCGAGCAGGTTCTTGGAGATCTGGTTACGGATCACGAGATCGACGAACTTCCGGTTCTCGTCGTCTCCCCGGTCGTCGTCCCCGACGCGGTCGGCGTAGATGCTGGTGGCCACGCTGTTGTACACGACACTGAGCAGCTCGCGGTTGGTCGGCTTGTCCGCTCGCCTGTGGAGCTCGCTGGCGATGCGGCCTCGCTCCCGCCTGACGGCGCCTCGCACCGCCTGGCGGGCGACCAAGAGCCCGTACCCAAAACAAAACACCAACACGACGATCTGAGGCCAGTGCATCACTTCTCCCCCTTGTAGTGACCGGGCCGCGACCCGTCCGGGGTCCAGATGAAGCGGATCATGACGACCGACGGTGGCAGCCCCCGCTTCTCGAGCAGCGAGGTCAGCATGGCCAGCATGCCGACCCTGTCTCCCGTCAGCGCGATCTGCATCGCCCCGGTGCCCCACGCCTGCGTCGGATATGTTCCAATTTGGAATAGTCCTCTGTGCCTCTTGTAGAGATCGGCCAGCTCGCCGATCTCGGCCTCGTTCTGCGGCCCGAAGCGGATACCGAACGAGCACCAGAAGCTGCCGCCCATGGGGCACCGCGAGGGGATCGGGAACGGGTCGAAGGCCCGCAGCGCGGACGACAAGGTCGCCACGAGCCACCGCACCCCCTCGAGCGAGCGCCACTCCTCCGGCAGGTTGCGTATGGTCAGCTCACCGTCGACGGTGCCGTCGAGGTTGATGCAGGTGTTGATCGCCATGTCGAGCCCGGACTGCAGGCGAGCTATGTCCTGCATCAGCGCGAGGAGGCGCTCCTGCATCGCCGCCTCCGCGTCCCGCGCCCGCTCGCCGACGGGGGGCAGGACGGGAGCGACCGGAGGCGCCGCCTCCGGGGGAGCCGCCGGCTTCTTGCGCCGCTTGGGGGGCTTCTTCGGCAGCTTCTTCGGTGGCTTGACCGGAGGCTTGACGGGAGGCTTGACGGGAGGCTTGACCGGAGGTCTGCGGACCGGCTTCTTCGGAGGCTTGGCCGGGGGCTTGCGAACAGGCTTGACTGGAGGTCTAGCCGGACGCCTTCGGACGGGCTTCTCAGGAGGCTTGGCAGGTGGCCTGCGGACCGGCTTCTTGGGAGGCTTCGCCGGGGGCCTGCGGACGGGCTTCTTGGCAGGTTTGGCAGGCTTGGCGGGCTTGGCGGGCTTGACCGGGGGCCTGCGGGCCGGCTTCTTGGCAGGCTCGGCCGGGAGCCTGCGCGCGGGCTTGGCGGGAGGCCGGGCGGGCTTCCTGACCGGCTTCCTGGAGGGCTCCTCGGGCCTCCTGCGCGTCTTGCGCGCGCGGAACCTCCCCTGCTCGTCCCGCGGGAGCGTCCGGCGCTTGCGGAACCTCCCTTGCTCGTCGCGCGGGGGCAGGCGCCGCCTCACCTCTTTATCGCTGCGAGCCATCAGCCTCCCTCCTGGGCGGGCCCGTCTGACAGGATCCTGGTCGCCCGGGCGAGGACGGCGGCCGACGGTGCGCGCAAGACCGGAGCATCACGCGTGAGGCCGTCCGGAGTGCGTGACGAGTCGTACGAGCGCTTGCGCCGCACGTGGAACCGCCTGAACATCACCTGCTCTCCCCCGCGCAGGAAGTAGCCCGTGCCGACCGGGAGCACGGGTAGGTACCCCAGGCAGCGCGACCGCTGGTCGGCGCTGATGTTCCGCTCGAACCCCGCGAGCCACTCCTTGACCGCGTGCAGGTCGTTCGGCTCGACCATGCGCAAGAGGTAGAGCGCGTCCACCTGGGAGAGGACGTTCTTGGAGAGCACCGCGGGGCGCAACGTGATCAGGGTCGCCCCGATTCCGCGCGAGCGGCCGCGCATCACGAGGCGCTCCACGAGCCCGAGCGACCGGCGCTGCTCGCCTCCCACCCCGCCGAACCGCTGCGGCGCGAACTCGTCCGCCTCGTCGAACACCACGTGTGCGGCCCGGCGCTCGGCCTTGGGCATCGCGAGCAGGCGCTCGCAGAAGTCGGCGCACACCCGGTGCTGCTCGGCGGGCGCCATCTCGGACAGGTCCACGACCACCGGGACGACCGCGAGCTGCATCGCGAGCTCGGCGAGCTTGGCCCCGTGCCTGGCCGAGAGGGGCAGGTGGCCCTTCGGTCCCCCCAGGAGCAGGATCTCGCGTTCGGGTCGCAGACCCTCCGAAGGCGAGCCGTCGGACCTGGCGCAGAGCCCCCACCAGGCCCCGGTCGGGTCGAACACCACGGGCACGGGAGGGTCGGGGGTCGCCATGAGCTCCTCGCACAGCACCATCCCGAGGTACGTCTTACCAGAGCCCCGCTTGGCCAGGATCGCGCTCATCATGCTGGCCACCATCGAGGTGGGCAGCGTGAGCTCGTCGGGAGGGTCGGACAGCACCAGCCCTGCAGGCGGAGCGCCGGTGGTCACCACAGGTCCCGCTCCCGCCGCGTCCGTCTCCGGGTTGAAGTCCGCGCCGGACTCCAACACCGCTGGCTCCGTCCTGGGCACCGCCGACATGTCGAGTCCGTCTACCAGGTCGGCGAGCGACTGCACGGGCTCGCCCGGCCCGCGGGGGCGCATGCGCAGGTAGTTGCCCGCCCGGTCGAACACGCGGCCGCCGAGCAGGATCTCCCCGATCGCGGCGACCAGCTCGCAGTCGTCGATCTCGTCGCCGAGCTGCGAGGCTGCCTCGCGGGGCGTGTGGAACTTGCCGTCCCCGAAGGCAGCCCGCATCTTGGTGGTGAGGGAGGGCGGAGAGCTCGTCTCCAGGACGTCGACCGTCGCGCGAGCCTCGTAGATCCGGGTGCGGGGCAGCACGCGCACCAGCTTCCCCTCAGCCTGGTCGTCGCCCGCGTCGGAGCCCACCGACGACACGGGGCCTCGCAGTCCCGGTCCGGTGGGACGCGAACCCGATGATCTGCCGCCCCGAAAGAGCACAGTAGATCTCTCCAAAAATTAGGTCTTATTATCAGTATCAGGACCGTCGTCGGGCTCGTCTGCGGACGGCGGCGGCACCGGCTCGAGGTCGGACATGTAGCACTGGCCCTGCTCGTCGAACGTCGCCTTCTTGTGCGGGAACCGCCTGGCCAGGGCCGTCAGGATGGCCATGAACTCCGCCTGCCTGGTGTCTCCGTGCTTGATGTAGGTCTCTATCGCCTTCTCCAACTGAGGCGTAGTGAACATGTAGTCGGCCTCGTCCTCCCCGAACCGCACGTAGTGGTATACGTCGAGGTTGGGACAGTACGAGATCTCGGTAGCTACGGTAGCGGGCTTGCCAGTCTGGATAGGGACTACGTCGGCCATGATGGTCTCCCTGTGAGGTCAAAAACGAAGAGAGGTCCGATGACCTCGGACCCCTCTCCCCCGATCGCGGCAGCCTATGACCTAGACAGCCTTCGCGACCGAAGCCCGCCCTCTCTTGGCGGACTTCTGCTCTTCCTGCGCCAGGTCTTCAGCCTCTGCCTGGAGCAGCAGCTGGACCAGGGAGTTGGCGTGGAACCTCGCCTTGCGCTTCCAGTCCTCCGTCCTGCGGTTGTCCTTGGGAACGGCTCCCATGAACCTGATCAAGAACGAGGCATCAGGTCGGTAGGACAGGCGCATCGCGATGGGCCGAGGCATGATCAGCTCCTAGCATGGATCCGCCCGCGGGCGGATCCCGATCACGCCTGCGTCTGTTCCTCTGCCGAACCCGGGAAGTCGGTGTCGACCTCGCTGTCAGCCGGGGCCGGGCGCACGCAGCGCTGGTAGCAGCCCAGGTTGTGCATCTTGCGTCCGCCGCTGATGGCGACCTTGTCGCCCTCGACCCGGGCGATCACCTCGTAGACGGCTCCCCGCAGGATGTCGGCGACGAGGTCCTTCCACACCTTCGTCTTCGGGCCGTAGTTGATGTTGATGACGTCGCCCGCCTTCGCGTCGACGATCTCGGCGTCCTCGCCCTTGCCCTCGCGCACCTTGCAGGGGGCCGCGAGCTCGATCTGGAAGAAGTCGCTCTCGCCCTTCGGGCCCTTGAGCTGATCGGGGCGCCGGAACATGCCGACCAGGCTGCCCCTCGCCATGTTGCCCAGCGTGGTGTGGTCGAACCAGCCGACCGCGTTGGCCGAGCCCGAGCGGGCAAAGCCCTCGGGAAGCTCGAAGTTGCCGGCCGGTGCCTGGTTCTCGGAATTGTGGTGCTTCGCCATTGGTATCTCCTTATCTCATTGGGTGGAATACGAGCGGGTCATCACCTCATCCCCGCCCGCGGAGGGAGACAGTAGGACTGCCCTCCGACCTTGTCAATAAAAAATAAGAGGGCTTCATTTTACTGCCTACTTGCACCCCGAAACGAGGCCGTGCTATGGTCGCTCCCGTCATGGCAGGACCTCGAGTCGTACGCCCGATCGTGCGTACCTACATCACGCAGAGCACGTCGCCGGGCAAGAAGGAGAAAGTTCACGCCCGCCTGTACGCTCCGAAATACAACCTCGACAAACGCGGGACGGGCAGGAGCCTCGACGAGGCCCTCCGTCGAGCGAAGGCGGCGGTCAAGTAAAATTTTGGGGAGTAGTCAAGAGGGCGACTTCTCAAGATCATCGAAGAGAAGAAGACGAAAGAAGACATGCTGGACCTGATCGAGAAGCTGACCGCCGCCGTGAACACGGATCGCGACCGAGTGGCCAGGCTCCGCGGCGAGCTGGAGGCGGCGAAAGTGAACCTGCAGCTCAGCACGGCCTCCCTCGACAGGGCGCAGGACGACCACCTCATCAAGCTGCGCACGCAGGGGCGCACCTGGGGCGAGGTGAGCGAGATCATGAAGAGGTCGGAGTCGTGGGTGCGCGGCAGGGCGCTGGAGCTGGCCTGCGAGGGGAAGCTCGCCTACTCCTTCTGCGATTCCGTGAGCAGGACGACCGCCATGCGCAACCGCATCGCCCGACTGTGGGAGCTGCCCCACGTGGCGTCCGCCGTCGACGTGGCGAGGGAGCTGTCCCTCGCGGTCGAGGTGGTCGCGCCCCACCTCGAGTGGCTGCTCGAGAACGGTCGCATCAGGTCGAAGTCTCCCGACCAGGATAAAGAAGACTCGTCCGGACCCCGGAGACCCGCCGGCGGCGTCGTGAGGCCTGCCACCCTCGCCGAGCTGCGGGCGGAGGTGGAGAGGCAGCTCGGCAAGCACGTCCTGTTCGCCCAGATGTTCACCAGCTCCGTCAACGGACACCGCCACGTCGCCGAGCTCGACCTCAACGGCAACGGCCGTACGAGGATGGACGAGAGCGGGCACTCGCACCTGGTGACCGAGTACTTCCTGCGCTCCGCCGAAAAACACGTCCACGAGTTGGTCAAGTAGAACTTTGGGGAGTAGTCCGAGAGGACGACTTCTCAAGATCATCGAAAGAGAAAAAGACGAAAAACGATGACGGGAGACCTGTGCCAGGAGGACATCGATCAGATCATCCGCGAGGTAGACGCGGAGGTCGGCGACGTCTGCCGCGCCCAGGCCGCCGAGGGCAGGGAGGACGTCCCCGCTCCCGACGGGCCGGGGCTCTACGCGGTCGTGGCCCCGGACGGGGTCACGATACGGGTCGTGGACGGGCAGACGACCCGAGAATGCCTCTTCCTGATCATGCAGAAGGACATGACGGAGAGGCTGCTGGTCGAGGAGTCGGCAAAAATGCTGCGCGACCCGAGAGAGTCCCTGACCAGCGTGCTGCTCAAGCAGACCGCCAAGATCAGGGAGCTGCGGAGTCAGTACAAACTGGATAGGCTGCCCACATGTAGGAGGAGCGACGAGATGAGCATCATGAGGACGAAGACCAAGATCGAGATCGAGCTGGAACCTGCCGTGGTCAGGCGGGGCGAGAGCCGGAACCTCGCGTTCGAGGCGACGGAGCCGTTCAAGCTCACGCAGATCAGCGTGTCCGACGAAACGGCCCGGAACTTCGTCCTGGCCAGCCTCAAGGTGGCAGGAAAAGAAATGATCTACCGCGGGGCCGTGCCCGCCGCGATGTTCTCGCCCCGCGCTGTCCCCGTGGAGCTGGACTACTTCGTGGACAAGAAGACAGTAGTCGAGCTGAGCTTCGCGAACACGACGGATCAGGAGCACGACCTGGAGGTCCAGCTGACCGGCCTCACGAAGGTCTCGCACCTCTACGAAGGTCCCACGAGTGAGAGCGGGCTCACCGACAACCTGCTCGACCTCGAGAAGGACCAGGTGATGATAATAGGCCTCGGCCGCACCGACGTGCCGCCCAAGCAGGCCTGCAACATATCGACCCAGCCGTACTCGAGGTTCAAGGCGAGCCGCCTGGTCATCCCGGCCGAGATCGCCGAGCACTTCAGCGTGATCGACATGAAGGTCGGGAGGAATTCACAGGTAGTCGCGACGGGCAGCATGCCGGCGATGGTGTTCAACGAGACCGTCCGGATCCCGAACCTGAAACTGGACCCATGCGACGTGTCCCAGTTCCTGACCCTCTCCATCGAGAACATCTCCGACCTCCCGCAGGTATTCAGCGCGGCCTGGGTCGGGATGGTCGATCAGAACCTAGAAGAATACAAAGAACCAGACGCAGACTCGCGACAGAATCGAGAATTCTTCAAAGGAATGCTGTAAAGAATCATCCGTCGAACAGTCGCGACTGAAAACTAATGATCAAGTACGCCTACTACAACGAGCACGACCCGTTCGCGGCGGAGTGGCTGCGCAAGCTGATAGCAGCCGGCCTGATCGCCCCGGGCGAGGTAGACGAAAGGGACGTGAAGGATGTCCAGGTCGACGACCTCCAGGGTTTCTGGCAGCACCACCTGTTCGCGGGAGTGGGAGTCTGGTCATACGCCCTCCGCCGGGCGGGGTGGCCCGACGACCGCCCGATCGTCACCGGCTCGTGTCCCTGCCAGCCCTTCTCCACGGCCGGCAAGCAAGCGAAGTTCGAGGACTCGAGGCACCTCTGGCCCGAGTTCTTCCGACTCGTCCGCCAGCTCCGCCCTGCAGTCGTCGTTGGAGAGCAGGTTGCGAGCCCAGCTGGCCTCGAGTGGCTCGACGTTGTTCTCGCTGACCTGGAAGGAGCGGGTTACGCCGTCGGGGCGGCGGATCTGTGCGCTGCGGGCGTCGGCGCGCCGCATATCCGACAGCGACTGTACTGGGTGGGCCACTCCCGCGAGCCAGGAGGGCAGAGATCGGCACAACCAGCGAGACGGATCGGTGATGCTGTCTCTCCTGGGTCAAGCCCGCCTGGCGCCGTGGCCAACTCCCATGGCCGGCAGCCCGGCGACGGAGAGCTACAACGAGGCGGGCGACTCGTGCAACTCGCGCAAGACCCGCTTGCTGGTTTCTGGTCAGGCGCCGAGTGGGTCCCGTGCACCGACGGCAAGTGGAGGCCAGTTGAATCCCGGCCTGAGCAGATGGCTGCAGGCGCTGCCTCCCTCCTGGGATACGTGCGCTCTGGAGATCGAGTGGTCCTCTCGCCGCTCATCAAGAACGGCAAGAACAGGACGCGCCGCCTGCGCGGCTACGGGAACAGCCTCTGCGCGCCGGTCGCCGAAGCGTTCATGAGGGTCGTCATGGAGCACCTCGACTCGGAGAAAACGACATGATCGTGACCTTCTGGAAGGGAGTGTTCGTCGCCGACCACGAGCCTGGCGACGTCAGGCTGCTCAAGAAGGCCGGGTTCGAGCTGCACGAGCCCACCATGTGCGACAACCCTACCAAGTGCCGCGCGTGCCGCGCCCGAATCGGTCGCCGGTACTACTCGGGCCGCGTGGAGCACGCCACCCGCCTGAAGCGGTTCTGCAACCCGCGCGCCCTGGAGGTGATGCGGAACCACCTGGCCAAGCTGGCCACGTCCCGCGCCGTCGACTCGAGCATCGTCATCCCGGCGCCGGCGGGCCTCTCCTACCTACCCTTCCAGAAGGCCGGGATCGCCTACGCGATCCAGCGGAAGGACACGCTCTTCGCTGACTCGATGGGGCTGGGGAAGTCGATCGAAGCACTCGGCTTCCTGAACTACACCAAAGCCAGGAACGTCCTCATCATATGCCCCGCCACGTTGATACTCAACTGGGTCGCCGAGGCCCGGAAGTGGCTCATAGAACCTCCCCAAATTTTCATCCCTCGCGGAGGCGACGACGCGGCACCCGAGCTGAACCCCGACCACGGCCTGTTCTGCATAACAAACTACGAGAAGGTGACCGGGAGGTCCCACACGGTCAAGGACGACAGCGGGAAAGACGTCAAGAAGTGGGAGGAGACGCCCCTGTCGCAGAGCCTCCGCCAGAAGTGGGACGTCGGGATATTCGACGAGGCCCAGTACCTGAAGAACCCCGACGCGCGCCGAACGCGGGTCGTCCTGACTCAAAAAGGGATCTACGAGAGCTGCCGCCGGGCCCTGTTCCTGACCGGCACACCCATGGAGAACCGCCCGATAGAGATCTGGCCGGTGGCGGCCGCCCTGTGCCCGTCCAGGTTCGGAGACTGGTGGGAGTTCGCCAGGCGGTACTGCGCCCTCCACGAGGAGCAGAGGGGGCGGAAGAAGGTCTGGGTCGCCAACGGGAGCAGCAACCACAGCGAGCTGCAGCAGAGGCTGCGCACCAGCATAATGATAAGACGACTCAAGGAGGACGTCCTCAAGGAACTGCCGCCCAAGCGCCGCCAGCTGATTGCCGTGGGCACCGAAGATGCCGAATGCAGCAACAACCTCGTGTTTGCGCGCTGGAAAGAGATCTACGCGGCGGAG
>DNAU01000269.1 GCA_003491925.1 Chloroflexota bacterium | reverse complement strand
CATCACGTACGCCGCCCATCTGGTCGGTGACGCCGACTCCGCCGTGGAGATGGCGGCGGCGGGCATATCTCACGCCGCCAAGTACCCGCCCGCCCACCTCCGCGTCGACGGCAGCACCGCCCTCTACCGGGCGGTGACCCGTGCCTGCCGCACCGGGCAGCGCTTTCCGCCGCGGCCCCGCGGGCCGGCGCGCCTCTGGCATCGTTCGCGGCCCCCCTTCAAGGTGGAGTTCCTTGGCGGCGATGTCGCCGGCCGGATGAACACGGTCAAGCGCTCACTGATGACCCTGCCCTTCGAGCGCCGGGCCGCCCTCCTGCTCCGCAACCTCGGTCAGCTCAGCTATGCGGAGATCGCCCGCGTGCTGGAGTGCTCGCCGGAGGCCGCCGCCCGTCTCCTGGCCGGCGCGAGGCGCCAATTCAGCTCCGTGTACCGCGAGATCGCCATATGAAGTGCAGCCTGCTCACCCTGAGCAGCTACCTCGACGGCGAGCTTGATGCGGCGCGGCGCGCCGAGGTCGAGGCTCACCTGGTTGGTTGCGAGCGCTGCCGCGCCGGTCTCGAGTACCTCGGTGAGGAGACCGAGCGCTTCGGCGCGCTGGGGCGGGTCCACGTCCCCGACGGCGCCGTCCCCGGATTCCTGCAGCAGCTCGGCCTGATAGGGCCCGATGACATCCTCCCGCCGCGGCCCCCACGCCCCCCGGAGCCGCCCGGCCCTCCGGGTGGAGACGTGCTGCCCTGGCGCGGTCGCGGTTCCGCCGGGCAGGCCCTCCCCTGGGCGACGACCCGTCAGGCGGTCGAGCCCCCGGAGGTCGAACCACCCGACAGCAACCAGCCCTCCCTTCCCTTTACCGATTCGCTCGCGGCGCGGGGATTGACACTGGTGAGGGGGGTTGATCCCGATGCCGCGGAGAGCTCGGACGTGCACCTCAGCGGCCGCCCGCTGGGGGTGCCGCCCACGGCCGCGCCAGCGGCAGAGCCCCCAGCGCCCGGAGCGTCCAGGGGGCCGGTGACGCCCGCGGCGCCGGCAGAACCGGCATCGGCAGAACCGGCATCGGCGGTGCCCTCAGCGCCGGGAGCGTCCACGGCGCCGGCAACGCCCGCGATGTCAGCACCTCCGGCGCCCGCGGCCCCCGACCCCTCCGGTGAAGCCTGGCCGCGCCAGGCCATCAACCTCGGCGGTGTCTCGATCTGGCACCTCGGGAGCGCGGTCCCCGCCGCCACGGCGAAGGGTGACGCGGTGGCCCAGGGGGGAGCGCCGCAGACGGGAGGGACCCCTGCACCTGGCCCGGACCTGGCCGGGCACGGGACGATCTGGGAGGGCATCACCTTCTCGCCGCCACCCTCCGGGGCACGCGAGCGCCTGGGCGGAGCGCCGCCGCGCACCCCGCTTCCGGACTCCATCCCGCTGACCTCCTCGCCCCCGCCGTGGCTCGCTTCCCCCTCGGCGCCCTCTTCCCCGTCATGGCAGGCGCCCCCGCCCCAGTCGCCTCAGCCGGCGCCGCCTCCTCCGCCTCCTCCTCCGCCGCCGGTCTCCAGCACGCCGCTGCCCCCGCCCCCTGCCGCCACCCCCACCTGGCGCCCGCCGTCGAGGGTGGCTCCTCCTGGGTCATCAACCGGCGATGACGATCCGTGGAGCTGGGCGCCACGCGACGACGCTCCCCCGCCGCCGCTCCGTGTCCCGCCGCCTCCCGCCTCCCCGGCGGGGGGTCCCGATCACTTCCCGCGCTTCGGCGCCGCCGTCGATCGCACCCCGCCCGCCGGGGCGCCCGAGCCCGAGCCCGAACCGGACGAACGCGACCCGGACACCGCGCCCAACCCCCTCGTCGACTCGGTGATCGCCAGAGCGGCCCGTCCCCCTCAACCGGTCCCGAGCACGCTGATCTCTCGGCTCCGCGATCAGGTGGCGCTGCGCCTCGCCCTTCGCCGCGGTGCCGGCGCCGCCGCGGACACCGCCGTCGCCGCCGCGGACACCGCCGGCGCCGGCCGGGACACGGCCGTCCGTCCGGTCTCGCCGGACTCGATCGGGCCGCTGGTGGCCGCGATGCGGTCGCGCCTCGACCCGCGCGCCGAGGCGTCTCCGTACACCCGTCCGGGCTCCGAGGCCACCCCCGACTCCGAGCCGCCAGCCCCGGACCGGACCGATCCATTGCCATGGCACGAGACGCCGTTCCGCAGCGCCACCATCGCCGAGGAGCTGCCCCGAACACCGCCGTCCTCCGGGGTGCGCGACCTCGATCGCGGCCCGCGCGCGCTCGGCCGCCACACCCGGCGGTTGGAGGATTCGAGCCACCGCGCCGGGGGCGCCGGAGGCTCGGTCGCCCAGATGGCGGGGCGGTTCGGCGAGCTTCCCCACCAGGTGCGCCGCCTCGCCGCCCACCCGCGCCGGCGCTGGCTGCTGGTGGCGGCACTGGCGGCGCTGGTGCTGATCGTCAGCCTGGTGGTGATCCACCCCGGGGCCTCCTCGCCGGTGGCCCGCCCATTCACCACCCCGGCGCCCCTGGCGTCGCTGCGACCCTCCCTGGCGCCCACGGCGCAGCCTGCCACTGGCCTCGCGCCGTCGGCCTCGAGCGCCCCGAGCCTCAGCCCGGCGGCGACCGCGACGCCGGTGCCCGCACCGGCGGTCCCGGTTCAGACCTACGGGGCCGGTGGCTCCGGGTGGCAGCTCGAGGACCTCCGCTGCTGCGATGTCGAGAAGGGGACCCTCTACACCCGGATCGTCTTCGACCTCGGCGGCTCCGGTGCCAATCCGACCGCGACCGTGAGCTTCCCGACATCCACGACCATGGTGATCACCTTCCCCGGCATCGACGCCCCGATCGGTCTCGGGGTGAGCGGCAGTGGTGGCCTGGTCACCGCGGTCACCCGCCAGAGCGGTTCCCCGCTCGCCCTCCGGATCACCCTCTCCAAGGCCGCCACGGTGAAGGACTACGACTACCTTCCGAACGCGGATCAGGAGAGCTCAGCGCCGCTGCACCTCTACTTCGACCTCGGCTGACGAGGTCTCAGCTCGGCCGCGCGCTTCCGCCTCGGGTACAGCCGGCGGGCGCGTCCCGGCCTGCCCGGCTCAGGCGGCCTTGCAGTTCTTGGTG
>DNAU01000349.1 GCA_003491925.1 Chloroflexota bacterium | reverse complement strand
CGATCTGCCGAGCTGTGTACGGTGTCGTAAGCCGGCTTGCCCCCGCCTCGCGAGGTGACCGGCGACCTAGAAACCGTCAGCTTAGACCAACATGGCGCCGGAAGGAAAGCATCAGATCTTCGTGCGGCCAGAATTGGCGGCAAGCCGGTCGACCGCGCGAGCATCCTCAGGCACCGGGACGATCGCTTCGAAGGGCATCTCGCCGCCCCGCGGCTCGGCCGGCAGCATCTCGTGAGCGATCGGAATGACCTGTTCAGCAAGTGTGTCGTCGAGCTTCCGCTCCTGGCCCGTAGCCACGGCGAGGTCCCAGCTGTGCAGCACGGTCTCCAAGGCGTACATCTGGACGACGACCGCTCCGGGAAGCGTGGCCCAGGGCAACGTGACCTCCTTGGACAGCAGCGCGTCATCGTCCCACGCTGCACGGGCTGCGGCTTGGGCCGAGGCAAATGCCGCAAGGAAACCCTCCTCCGGAACCTCGCTCGTCTCGAGCAACTCGCCGAGATCGGTCTCCTCTACGGCGTCCCCACAGCGGCGAACCGCTCCGGTCAGGTGGTTGAGCAGGGCAGCAACGTCGAACTCGGTGCATGGAGTGGGCAGCGACAGCTGATCATCGCTGATCTCCGCAATCAATACCGCCGCCTGGTCGAGCGCTCGTTCGAAGAGCGGGCGGGGGTCCGTGGTGACTGTGGCGTCCGTCATGGTCGGTCTCCTCTGGTGAAGGTCGTTCGCGTGGGAACGGCCTTGGCACCATACTGGACAAACAGGCCATCTCATGTCCTGTTTGTTGCGTTACCCTGTGCGCAATGCGAGCCGACCGCCTCGTGGCTCTCGTCTTACTGCTGCAGGTACACGGCCGGATGACCGCGCCCGACCTTGCCGACCGCCTCGAGGTCTCCGAACGGACGGTGCGCCGGGATCTCGACGCGTTGCTGATGGCGGGGTTGCCGCTCTACTCCCAGCGCGGCCGTGGTGGGGGCTGGGCGCTGCTCGACGGGCACAAGATCAACCTCTCAGGGCTCACGCCGGACGAAGCCCAGGCTCTCTTCCTCGTTGCCGGGCCTCGGGCGCCGGCCGGACTCGGCGTCGAGGAGGAGGTGAGATCGGCGTTGCGCAAGCTCCTCGCGGCGCTCCCCGCCCCGACCCGCGAACGCGCCATACAGGCGACCGGGGCGGTCCACGTCGACCCCGCGACGTGGGGCCGGGACGCTGACCAGCCCCCGATGCTCGGCCCCGTCCGTGAGGCCGTCGTGGCCGGGAAGCAGATCGACCTCACCTACGCCAAGCCCGGAGAACAGCCGGCCCTCCGCCGTGTCAACCCCTACGGGCTCGTCGCCAAGGGAGGGGTCTGGTACCTGCTGGCCGGCCGCGACGGGGAGCTGCGCACCTACCGGGTCTCGCGGGTCGAGGAGGCCGAGGTGCTGGAGGCGCCCTGCCGCCGGCCGGACGGCTTCGACCTGGAGCAGGCGTGGGCGGAGCAGGTCGGGGGGTTCCGCGACCGGGCGACGGCGGCCGAGGTCGCGGTCCGGATGCGTCCCGGGGCCTCCGGGGCGTTCCTCCGGATCGCCTCCGAGCACCTGCGCGGGCCGATCGCCTCCGGTGTCGCCTCCCTCGTCTTCCCGTCGGAGGCCGCCGCCGCCGCCTTCCTGGCCGGCCACGTCACCGAGGTCGAGGTGCTCTCCCCGGTGGCCGTGCGCCGCCGGCTCGCCGACCTCGGCCGGCGCCTGGCTGCCGCGTACGCGCCTCCCCGCTGAGAGGCGCGGTGACGGCGACCGCGGGCCTCGCAGGCTCACTCGCCGATTAGCATGGAGATCGTGGCCACGATCTCCCCGTACCTCGACATGGTCCGCGAGGAGCTGATGTCACGCACCAGCTTCGGTTTCGCGCCCGACCGCGACCTCCCCCCGGCACCGGCGCGCCGCGCCGACTCCGGCTCGGGCCCACGCGTGCTCTTCGTGGGGTTCCCCTCCGACTACTCGCTCGCCTTCCTGCTCGGGCTTCTCCAGCTTGAGGTCCGCGTCTGCGGCATCGTCACCTCGCCGGGCGCCCACCCCGCGATCCTCGGCGACAACGCGCTGAGCCGCATCGCCGATCACCTCGGCGTCCCCCTGCTCCGCACCTGGCGGATCAACGACGACCACAGCCGCATCGACATGGCGGGGCTGCGGCCCGAGGCGGCGGTCATGGCCAGCTTCAATCAGATCGTGAACGCCCCGACCCTGCGCATCCCCCGGCACGGCTTCATGAACGTCCACCCCTCGCTGCTGCCCCAATACCGTGGACCGGAGCCGGTCTACTGGGTCATCGCCGACGGGGCGGAGCGCACCGGCATCACCCTCCATCGAGCGGTCCCCAAGGTGGACGCCGGGCCGATCCTGGCCCAGGCCACGGTGGCGGTCGACCCCCACGACACCTCGGGGACGCTGACCCGGCGGCTGGTGGGAGCCGGCGTGCCACTGCTGAGGCCGGCGCTGGAGGCGCTGCTCGCGGACGCGCCCGGGACGGTGCCGGACCTGCGCGCCGGCAGCTACCTCCCGCCGGTCGGGCACCGCCGCCTCGACGAGGCACCGAGCGCCGCGGCGGCCGAGCGGATGGTGCGGGCTGGGGTGCCCAACATGC
>DNAU01000028.1:1992-5014 GCA_003491925.1 Chloroflexota bacterium | reverse complement strand
CTGGAGCCGACCCTCTTCCGGATCATCCAGGAGGCGATGAACAACGCCAGGAAGCACGCTCGGGCCAAGAACGTCGAGGTCGCCGTCGCCTTCCAGCCGCATGCCGTCTCGGCCATCGTGCGCGACGACGGAGTCGGCTTCGACGTGGCCGCCGCCGAGGGGCGCCTGGATTCGGGCAGGCATCTCGGGATGATCTCGATGCGGGAGCGCGCCGAGCTGGAGAAGGGCCGGCTCGAGATCCGCTCGCAGATCGGCAAGGGCACCGAGGTCCGGGTCAGCTTTGAGCACTGACCGGCTGGGGTGGGGAGGGCGGTCGCTGGGGTGACGCGGCCCCGCGTCCCCGGCTGAGACAATGGCCCTCGTGCGGTTCCGCGCTCTGGCATGCGACTTCGATGGAACCATCGCCGCCGACGGCGCGGTCGCGCCGGCGACGCTCACCGCGCTGGAGCGGGTGCGGGGCAGCGGGCGGAGGCTGATCCTGGTGACCGGCCGCACCAGCCCTCAGCTGGAGGCGGTGTTCGGCAGGTGGGACGTCTTCGACCGCATCGTCCTCGAGAACGGCGCCCTTCTCGTCGACCCCTCCACGGGCGCCGACCGGCTGCTCTGCCCGCCCGTCTCCGACCACCTCGTCCACGAGCTGCGCCGGCGGGGGGTCGAGCCGATGGCGGTCGGCCGCGCCGTCTGCGCCGCGGGTGTCGGCCACCTGGAGACGATCCGGGGTGCGATCCAGGACCTCGGCCTTCCTCTCTACACGGTGGTGAACCGGGGAGGCGTGGTGGTGCTGCCGGTCGGTGTCAGCAAGGCGTCGGGGACCGCGACCGCGCTCCGCGAGGTGGGGGAGACGTCGGCGGCGTGCGTCGCCGCCGGCGACGCCGAGAACGACCTCCCCATGCTCGGCCTGGCGGGGTGCGGGGTCGCCGTCGCCAACGCCCTCGAGGAGGTCAAGGCGGCGTCCGACCTGGTGACGTCGCGGCCTGACGGCGCCGGCATCGCCGAGCTGGCCGCCGGCCTGCTGGCCGACGACCTCGCGGTGGCGCTCGCCGGGTTCGGGCGGCTGGGGGCGGGGCGGCGCTGAGCCGTCTTCGAGGTCGGGTCGGCGCCGGGTGGTGTCCGCGGCCGGCCGGCGCCGGGCGGTATCGGGTCAGGGGGTGCGAGCCGGTTCGCGGGCATCGACGGATCCGGGCAACCGTGTCGCTGAGCCGTGACCGGCGGGGCATGGGAGCGTCACCGCGCCGGCCGGATGATGCCAGAGGCAGGTTGCGCGCATGCCGCGGGCCGGCCCCGATTCTGCCCTCCCTTCCCAAGGGCCGCCGGCGACGTCAGGTCGCCGGCGGCCCCTTCTTTTGCCTCGCGACCCCCGGCGGCGACCGCCATCACAGGATCGTTGCGAGCAATCGCACCAAGGTGTTTTATCGTTGCTTTCGCCATGGAAATTCCCCTGCTCGCCACCCTGACCCTGAACTCGCCCGCGGGCGGCACCGCGATCGCCGCGCTGGCGGGCTGCCTGCTCGTCTACCTCGCCTACAAGCTCTTCTACCGGCCCGACTTCGGGATGCCGGTCAGGCGTCGCCTGTTCGTGCGAGGCATCCGGTTCCGGCGTGACCAGTTCGCGGTCGTGCCCGTGTGGTGGTCCGACCTGCAGATCCAGCGAGCCATCAGGGGCCATTGGAAGAGGAGCCTGCGCGAGACGGTGACCCGCCCGGGGCCCCCGAGGCCCGAGTTGACCGGCCGTCCGTCTGCGGCCGGCGCGACCAGGCCCCGGTCCGCGCCCGGCGCCGCGTGGCCGGACCGGACGCTGGGCGGCCGATCCGCGCCCGGCACCGGCTGGCCCCGGCCCTAGGCAGCCGCCCGCCCAACCGCCCGGGCGTGGGGGGCGCGGGGCCCCCCTCGCCTCAGGCGATCAGATGCCGGCCGCGCTGTCCGCGGCCTCCGCAGGGTTCCCCGCGGTGGCGACCACGACCCCACCGTCCTCGTCGATGGCCTCGCCGTCGGGGGTGAGCGCGGCCCCGGAGCCGTCGTCCTCCTCGTAGAGGCGGACCGCCTCCTCACGCAGCTTCTGGTAGTAGTCGAGGCCGGTCCCGGCGGGGATCAGCTTGCCGATGATCACGTTCTCCTTGAGCCCGCGCAGGCGGTCGATCTTGCCGGAGATGGCGGCCTCGGTCAGCACCCGGGTGGTCTCCTGGAACGAGGCGGCGGAGAGCCAGGACGCGGTGTTGAGGGCCGCCTTGATCAGCCCGAGCAGGACGGTCTGGGCGATGGCGGGCTCCCCGCCCTCGCTCAGCGCCTTGGCGTTGGCCTCCTCGAACTCGAATTGGGAGACGATCTCTCCGGGGAGCAGGTCGGTGTCGCCGGAGGCGTCGACGCGGACCTTCCGCATCATCTGCCGGACGATCACCTCGATGTGCTTGTCGTTGATGTCGACACCCTGGTTCCGGTACACCGACTGCACCTCGTGGACCAGGTAGTTCTGGACGTCGTCGCGGCCGCGGACCAGGAGCAGCTCCTGGGGGCTGATCGAGCCCTTGGTGATGCGGTCACCCGCCTGCAGGTGGTCGCCGTCGCGGACCACCAGCTCGGACGAGGCCGGGACCGCGTACTCGCGTGCCTCCTCGTCGGTGGAGCGCACCATCACATCGCTCTTGCCAACCTTGACCACGCCCGCGTACTTGCTGCGGATCGAGATCTCGCTGCCCTGCTCGTCGGTGCCCCGGATCAGCTCGATGCCCTCGGTCACCGGCTGGCCGTCCTCGACCATCACCGAATGCCGCGGCGGCACCGGGTAGGTGGAGTCGAACACGTCACGGGAGAAGATCTTCACCTTGAGCGACTTGCTGTCGCCGCGGATGATCTCCACCTCCCCGTCGATCTCGCCGATCAGCGCCTTGCCCTTGGGGACCCGGGCCTCGAACAGCTCCTCCACCCGGGGAAGTCCCTGGGTGATGTCCGCCCCACCGGTCGCGACACCCCCGGTGTGGAAGGTGCGCATGGTGAGCTGGGTGCCCGGCTCGCCGATCGACTGCGC
>DNAU01000028.1:0-1946 GCA_003491925.1 Chloroflexota bacterium | reverse complement strand
TCGCCGATCGACTGGGCGGCGATAACACCCACGGCCTCCCCGATCTCCACCATCCGGCCGGTGGCCAGGTTGCGACCGTAGCAGGCTCGGCAGACACCCTCCCGCGCCTTGCAGGTCATGATGCTGCGCACCTTGACGCGGGGCAGCCGCGCCCGCTCGGCGAAGATGCGCCGGGCGTTCTCGTCGCTGATCTCCTCGCCAGTGGACAGCAGCAGCTCGTCGCCCAGCACGATGTCCTGGGCGGCGATGCGGCCGGCGTAGCGCTCGATGACGCGCTCCTTGAGCTCGTCGTCCTCCATCTCGATCCAGATCCCAGCCGTCGTCTCGCAGTCCTCGATGCGCACGATCACGTCCTGGGCGACATCGACCAGGCGGCGGGTCAGGTAACCGGAGTCGGCGGTGCGCAACGCCGTGTCGGCCAGCCCCTTGCGGGCTCCGTGGGTGGAGATGAAGTACTCGAGGACGGTCAGGCCCTCGGAGAAGTTGGCCTTGATCGGGAGGTCGATGATCCGGCCGGTGGGATCCGCCATCAGGCCGCGCATCCCGGCCAGCTGACGGATCTGCTGGGTCGATCCGCGGGCCCCGGACTGGGACATCATCAGCACCGAGTGGAACTTGTCGAACGACGACATGGTCACCTTGGTCACGTCATCGGTCGCCTTGGTCCAGATCTCGACCGTCTTCAGGTACCGCTCGTCGTCGGTGATCAGACCGCGCCGGTACTGGAGGTCGATCTCCTCGACCGCGCGCTCCGCGTCGGCGATGATCGGTGCCTTCCCGGCCGGCGTCTTGATGTCCATGGCGGCGATGGTGACCCCCGCCCGGGTCGCGTAGTGGAAGCCCAGCGTCTTGATGCTGTTGACGATCACCGCGGTGCGCCCTGAGCCGTACAGGTCGTAGCACTCCTTGACGATCTGGGCGAGCTTGCGCTGGTCCATGGTCTCGTTGCGGAACACCATGGAGGGGAGGTTGCTCTCGGTGGCCATGTCGCCCACCGGCAGCACGTCGTTGAAGATCATCCGGCCCACGGTGGTGACCACCAGCTCGGTGCCGGTGGGCTCCTCGTCGCCCTCGCGGCGGGCCACCAGCAGGCGCTTGGGGAGCCGCACCCGCACGTAGTGGTGGAGGAAGACCTGCTCGTGCTCGTACGCGATCCGGGCCTCCTCCGGGTTGGCGAAGGTGGGCAGCCGGCGGATCGCCTCCGGGTCGCGGGGACGGTCCTCGCCCTCCTGGGTCAGGTAGTACGCGCCCAGCACGATGTCCTGGCTGGCTGCCACCACCGGACGCCCGTCGGAGGCGCTCAGGATGTTGTTCGACGACATCATCAGGTTGCGGGCCTCGGCGATCGCGCCGCTGAAGAGGGGGACGTGGACCGCCATCTGGTCGCCGTCGAAGTCGGCGTTGAACGCCTTGCAGACCGAGGGGTGGATCTGGATCGCCTGGCCCTCGACGAGCACCGGCATGAAGGCCTGGATGCCGAGCCGGTGCAAGGTGGGGGCGCGGTTGAGCAGGACCGGGTGCTCCTTGATCACCTGGTCGAGGACGTCCCAGACCTCGGGCCGCACCCGCTCCACCATCCGCTTGGCGCTCTTGATGTTCTGGGTGTAGTTCTGCGACACCAGCTCGCGCATCACGAACGGCTTGAACAGCTCGAGGGCCATCTTCTTGGGCAGCCCGCACTCGTGGAGGCGGAGCTCCGGCCCCACCACGATCACCGAGCGGCCGCTGTAGTCGACCCGCTTGCCGAGCAGGTTCTGGCGGAACCGGCCCTGCTTGCCCTTGAGCATGTCGGAGAGGGACTTGAGCTTGCGGTTCCCGGTCCCGGTGATGGCCCGGCCGCGGCGGCCGTTGTCGATCAGGGCGTCGACGGCCTCCTGGAGCATCCGCTTCTCGTTGCGGACGATGATCTCCGGGGCGCCCAGCTCGAGCAGCCTCTTCAGCCGGTT
>DNAU01000247.1 GCA_003491925.1 Chloroflexota bacterium | reverse complement strand
ATCGAGCACCTGCCGGATCGCACCCGCCGGGCGCTCGGACTGGATGGGGAGGGCGGGGGGGTGTGGGGCCCTGACCGCGCGGCCGCCCGGCTGGTGGTGGGGGCGGCGCTCGCCCCCATCGTGGCCCGCACCTTCCGCCCCCCGGTGACCCCCGGGGAACGGATCGCGATCGTCCGGCCGACCCTCGACGGGGTGGTCGGCGACGCCCCCATGGCCGAGCTGGCGGAGGCGTGGGGCGCCGAGCTGTGGAGCTACCCGCATGGCCACGTCTCCGTGCTCAACGCCCCGGGGCTGAACGCCCGGGTCAACGACTGGTTGGTGACCCCACACCCGGGGGTCGCCGGGACGGACGGTCGCGGAGCCCTGGCGGGGACGCCCCGGACGACCTGGGCCGCCACCTGATCGGGGCTCGCATACTGAGCCGATGCCCCTCCCCGAACCGCTGTCGCCGGCGGCTCCTCCCTTCGTCCCGGGCGCGGTCCGCCGCTTCCGCTTCCTGGGGCGGGACCTCGACCTCGCGGCGGGCCGGGTGGATCTCGCCTACGCCCTCGACGGCGAGGAGCTGCACGAGCGGGTGGACCTGGGGATCGCGCTCACCGGCCTCGGCCCGGCGCGCATCGGGGCGCTGGAGCGGGCCGTCGCCCTGCTCCACCTGGTCGCAGGGGTCAGCTACTACAAGGCGTGCTTCGCCCCCGAGATCACCGTGGAGACCGACCTCCCGGACCCGGATCTGGCCGCCTTCGTCCACCACCTCTACACCCACGGTCTCGCGGAATGCCGCTACGTCAACGATCTCCGGGGTCGCGAGATACCGCCGTTCCCGAGCGCCGCGGCCGCCTCCCCGAATGCTGGCAACGCCGAGCCGGCGGGCCTCGGCGACCGGCCCCTGGTCCCGGTCGGGGGAGGCAAGGACTCGATCGTGACCCTGGAGGCCGTGCGCCGCGTCGCGGACCCGCCGCTGCTCTTCAGCGTGGGGACGGCCCCGGCGGTGGAGCGCACCGTCGCCGTGGCCGGCCTGCCCCACGTGTCGGTGACCCGGACCCTGGACCCCCGGCTGCTCGAGCTGAACCGTGAGGGCGCCACCAACGGCCACGTCCCGGTGACCGCCATCGTCTCCTGCCTGGCGGTGATCGCCGCCCTGGTCCACGGCGCCGGCCAGGTGGTGATGGCCGACGAGCGCTCGGCGTCCGCCCCCGACCTGGTCTGGGACGGGGTCGAGGTGAATCACCAGTACAGCAAGAGCTGGGACTTCGAGCGCCGCTTCGCCGCCGCGGTCGCCCGGCACGTCGCCCCCGACCTCGGCTACTTCTCCCTGCTCCGGCCGTGGTCGGAGCTGGCCATCGCCCGGCGCTTCGCCGAGCTCTCCGCCTATCACCGCGCCTTCGTCAGCTGCAACCGCGCCTTCCTGCTCGACACCGACCGCCGCACCCCCAGCTGGTGCGGGGACTGCCCCAAGTGCCGGTTCGTGGCCCTGGCCCTGGCCCCCTTCCTCGATAGGGACAGGATTGTCTCGATCATGGGATGCGACCTGCTCGGCGACTGCGCCCAGGTCGCGGGCTTCGCCGCCCTGCTCGGCCTGGACGCCGACAAGCCGCTGGAGTGCGTCGGTGAGGTGGAGGAGGCGCGGGTGGCCATGCGCCTGCTCGGTGCCGCGCACGGCTGGAGGGACAGCGCGGTGGTGAGGGCGCTGGGTGTCGACCCGCGGGTCGGGGACCTCCCGGACGCGGCGGTCGCAGCGGTCTTCGCGCCCTCGCCGGAGCACGCGCTCCCCGAACCCTACCGGGGCTTCGCCGATGCGCTCGAGTGAGCTGGGCGGCCTGAGCGTCGGGCTCTGGGGCTTCGGGCGCGAGGGCCGCGCCTCGCTGGCGGCGCTCACCGCGCAGCCGATCCCTCCGCGCGAGCTCGTCATCGTCACCGACGCCCCCCCGGTGGAGGCGGAGCGGGCCGCCGCCGCGACCGTCCCCTGGTTGCACGGCGCCGAGGGGATCGACCGGCTGTGCGCGCTCGACGTGGTGGTCCGCTCGCCCGGGGTCAGCCGCTATCGGGAGGACGCCCAGCGGGTCGCCGCCGCCACCCGGGTCACCACCGCGACCAACCTCTGGTTCGCCGAGCACGCCGGTGAGCTGATCATCGCCGTGACCGGCTCCAAGGGAAAGAGCACCACCAGCTCGCTGGTCGATCACCTCGCTCGCGCCGCCGGGCTCCGCACCGTGCTCGCGGGCAACATCGGGGTCCCCCTGCTCGAGCACCTTCATCCCGATCCGGCGCCCGAGCTCTGGGTGCTGGAGCTCTCGAGCCACCAGACCAGCGACCTCGAGTGGTCGCCGCGCATCGGGGTCCTGCTCAACCTCTACCGCGAGCACCTGGACTGGCACCGGAGCGAGGAGAGGTACATCGAGGACAAGCTCAACCTCTTCGCCCACCGCCGGGATGGGGTGGCGGTCCTCAACCGTGAGGACCTGGGGACCCAGGCGCGGGCGGATCGGCTGCCGGGCCGGCACGTGTGGTTCGGCGACGCCGCCGGGTACCACACCGACGGCCGCTCGATCATCTGGCGCGCCGAGCGCCTGATCGACGCCGACCGGCTCCAGCTCCGTGGCCGGCACAACCTGCTCAACGCCT
>DNAU01000076.1 GCA_003491925.1 Chloroflexota bacterium | reverse complement strand
GGCGTCATCGCTGAGGAGGCGCTGGTCCCCGAGGCAGTGGGCGCTGAAGCAGAGGCAGAGGTCCTGAGCGGTGCTGGTGAATCCCGTCGCCGGGGCCATCGCGTTGGCGGCGACGTGGTCGATGGGGACGCGCTCTCGCCCGTCCTCGGCGCTGGTGTAGCCCGTGGCGAAGCGTCGATCTGAGCCGCGCGGGTCGAAGTCGGGGGCGGTGTCCGCGAGTCCGAGCGGGTCGATGATCGACCGCTGCACGAACTCGCCGTAGCTGCAGCCCGCCACCTGCTCGATGATCCGGCCGAGCAGCGAGTAGGCGAGGTTGGAGTAGTGGAACCGATCATTGGCGGGGTAGGGCGACGGGCTGCGCTCCAGAAGGGCGAGCAGCTCGTCGCCGTCCGGGAAGGGGTGCTGGAGCTGCCAGTAGTCGCCATCCGCGCCATCGCGGGTCATCCCCGAGCCGTGATGGAGCAGGTCGGTGATGGTGAGCCCGGCGAGCTGGGACAGCCCGGCGCGGGAGGCTGGGAGGTGGCGAACCAGACGGTCGTCCAGCCGGAGGGCCGGAGGGTCCATCTCGGCGAGCTGGAGGATCGCCGTGGCCGTGAACGTCTTGGAGTGAGAGGCGATGTGGAAGGCGTGGCGCGTGGTGAGTGCCTCCCCGGCGCCCAGGTCCGCCATCCCATGTGCACCGGTCGTCACGATCGCTCCCTCATGGGCGATCGCGAACTGCAACCCGGGGATGCGGAGGGTTCGCTGGCGGTGCCCGAGCCATTCGCCGGCCCAGGCCGCCAGGTCCTCGACGAGCTCTCGGGTGATGGGCACGGGGGAAGTCTACCCAGCCTGCGTCCCAGCCCCGGGGTTGTGGAAGCTCAGATGAGTTCGCCCAAACGCGCCAATCTGCGGAGCCGGATACGGAGCCCCTGGAGACCCCCCTGCCTGCCTTCCACGCCGCGTGCGGCGGGGATTGGCCGCTCCACCTCTCGGCTGCGAGTCATCCGCCACCGCGTCTGACCGGCCCAGCAGCGCTGATACAGTGACCGGAGAGGAGGTGGTCGAGATGGACGTCCTGCTCAGCGGCCTGGGGCTCGTGGAGTCGCCGCGCTGGCACGAGGGCCGGCTCTGGTTCAGTGACTGGACGGCGGGCGAGATCATCGTGGTCGACGACAACGGCGGCCGCGAGGTGATGGTCCGGCATGCCTCGCTGCCGCTGTGCTTCGACTTCCTGCCCAGCGGCCGGCTCGTGCTGGTTTCGAACCAGAGGCGGGCGCTGCTCTCTCTGGAGACGGATGGCAGCTTCGCGACGTACGCGGACCTGTCGGAGACGTCTCGGTACGGTTGGAATGACATCGTCATCGACGGACGCGGTGACGCCTACGTCAATTCCGGGAACTTCGACTTCGCCGCCGGTCCTCCGGAGGGCGTGGTGCAGCCGGGCTTCGTGGTCCTGATCACCCCGGACGGCACGGTGCGGATGGTCGCGGAGGACCTCGCCTTCCCCAATGGGATGGCAATCACCTCGGACAATCGCACCCTCGTGGTCGCCGATTCGTACCGGCATCAGCTGGTGGCGTTCGACATCGGCGCCGACGGCGGTCTCTCCGGTCGTCGGGTCTGGGCCGACCTCGGCGACGACGCGCCCGACGGCATCTGCCTCGACGCCGGCGGCGCCGCCTGGTATGCGGACGTGCCGCATCAGCACTGCGTGCGAGTCGCAGAAGGCGGTCAGGTCCTCACCACCCTTCCCCTCGATCGTGGCGGCTTCGCCTGCATGCTCGGTGGTGCACGCGGCCCGCATCTGTACGTGGCCGCCGCCCGATGGCCCGGATTCGCGGGGCTGAGCACGCACACCCAGTGGGAGGGCCAGGTGCTCCGCACCTCGGTGGCAGTGGGCGGCGCCGGGTGGCCGGCCCGCTGACATCAGATCTGCTGCCCAGCGGCAGCACGAGACCGCCTGCTTCCGGGGATCAGTCAGCCGGTGGCGAGAAGTGGGTCGTGGGGCGGTCGATCTGCTCTCCATCGACAAAGGTGTCGACCCGCTCGTTGTAGAAGGCGATCAGGCCCGCGATGGGAAGGAGCTGACGGGTGGGGAAGCCATAGGACCATGCCACGTCGGGATGGACGGTGTTGCCGACACGGACGGACCAGTAACCCGTCGTCCTGCCCTTGTAGGGGCATTCGGTCACCGTGTCGGTGGGTACCAGCTGATCGAACGCGACCTCGGTCCGATTGATGTAGTACCGGGTTGGCAGACCCGTCTCGAAGACCATGATCGGGGACGACGTCTGGGCCAGGACCAGCCCCTCAAGCTCAACCTTGACCGTCCGCGTCGAGCGCAGCGCATCCACCCTCACATAGGGGTCGCGGGGGTGGACGAAGACCTGCTCGTCCTCCTCGTACCAGGCATCGAGGGCGGCCCAGTCGAAGCGGAAGGTGCCGCCGAGCCGCTCGATGGGGGATGTCGCCAGCAACTTGGCGGCGCTGGGCCGGTGAACCTCGCCAACTCGCAGCCCGTGCACCCCGACGACTCCGCGCGAGCTCTGCTGAGTCCGCCCCTCCGCGACCAGCAGGTCGGCGCGCACATCGGCCGCGGGGATGTAGTACTGAGGGTAGTGGGGCCCCTCCCAGACGTACAGCGCCCGGGTGCTGTCGAGCACAACCTCGCCGGCCAGCAGCGCTCGGATACGGCGCGGTGCGGGCTCGATGTGGTTCGTTGTCGCAATCGCGAGCGGGTAACCATTCATACCCGGGCACTCCTGGGGCGGGGTGGGCGTCGCGACGGTTATACGCCATCGTTTCGAACGCCGGCTGGAGGCTTCCGGCGCTCCGAGGGATCTGCTGCGGCGCGCCGTCGGTGGCCTTCGGGAACGTTGCACAGGTGGGGGCGCTCAGCCGGACAGCGCCCGGTCAGCCCCCCCTGGCGGGGGTGGCCACCACCCTCCGGTGCGTTCTCGCTCTGCTCAGAGCACGAGCTCCTCGCCGGCGGCGAGCGGCCTCCGCCCGCCAGGGGAGAGCAGCCACGCCCGCTGGCGGCCCCTGACCACCCAGCGGGCCAGGTCGGCGTCCTCGCTGACGATGGCGGTCTCCTCATCGATGCCCACGAGGGTGACACCGGTGGGGAGATGCGCCGTCGCCCAGTGGGCCAGGCCGGGGACCCAACGTCTCATGCGGTCGAAATGCGGGATGACGCGCAGCCTGGGCACCAGCCCCAGGCCCGAGCCGGCCTTGCCGGTGGGGCGTCGGAAGTTTGGCACCCAGGAGGTCAGCGCCATCGCCCCCGCGCTGCATCCCGCCAGCGCGGCGCCGGCGCGCCACTGGTCGGCGATGGCGGCCCACACGCGGGTTCCCCGGAGCGAGTCCGCCACATGGGTGGGATTGCCGCCTGAGAGGTAGATGAGGCCGGCACCGGCGACCAGCGCGGCGTTGGCCGGGTCGTCGGCGGCATCGCGGTCGAGCACCCTGACCGGAACCGCCTCGACCCCCAGGCGTGCCGCCTGCTGGGCGCCCAGCGCCACCCACCGCGAGACGGACGCGGGTCCTTCCAGACCGGCCGCGGTCGGCAGCTGCACGTACCGGGGCGGCCTGCCCGCAATCAGGGCAGCCTCCACCTCCAGCATCGCCGGGAGGTACTCCCCGCTGCCGACCAGGGCGACCGGCCCGGGCTGCGCCATCCTCGTCACCAGCTCAACGATACGGAACCGTGTGGTGCGGACACCCCTGGGACGGGGCGGTCGGCGCCGATCCACCGGGTTCAGGGCCGCCGGGTCGGACTGACCTCTCCGCCGGCCAGGAGGCTGCCAGAGCCCTTCCCGGCGCGCGTGGAGCGGCGTCACCGACACCGGTGGGGCATCCCGTCGCCGGCGTGGCTCCTGCGCCGTCAGGCTCCGCCGGCCGGCGGAGCGTCCCTGAGGTCGCGGGGCAGACGCACACCGCTGAGCGCCGTCGTCAACGCCTCGACGGCTCGACCGAAGATGTGCTCCGGAGCGGCCGCGAAGCCGACGATGAGTCCCGCTGGCCCCGGGTTCTCGTAGTACCCGTCCTCGGCGATCCCCGCGAGACCGATGCCCGCGGCTCGCGCGGCGGCGAGGGCGTCGGTCTCGGTCGTGCGGTCGGGGAAGGGGATGAGCAGATGGAGGCCGGCCTCTCCGCCCAGGGCGCGCAGGTGCGGAACGGCCTCGGCCAGTGCCGCGACCAGCACGTCCCGGCGGCGCCGATAGCGCAGCCGCATCTGCCGGATGTGACGATCGTACGCGCCCGTGCGCAGCAGCTCGGTGAGAGCGAGCTGCTCCAGGGTGCTGCTCTGCCAGTCCGCCAGCTGCTTCTCTCGCAGGACGTCGCGGCGCAGCCGCTCGGGAAGGACCAGCCAGCCGAGACGGACTCCCGGCGCCAGCGTCTTCGAGGTCGTGCCCGCGTAGACGACGACCTCCGGATCGAGTCCCTGGAGTGGGCCGATGGGATGCCGGTCGTAGCGGAACTCGCCGTCGTAGTCGTCCTCCACGATCACGGCTCCGCGATTGCCCGCCCAGGTCAGAGCTCGGGTCCGCCGTCCCGCACTGAGCACGGCACCGGTGGGGTGCTGGCGGTTGGGGGTCAGCACCACCGCGCCCGCGTGCGGCAGGCGGTCGAGGGCCTCGACCCGCATGCCATCGCCATCCACCGCCGTGGAGTGGACCTCGAGACCCGCGGCCCGGACGATGGAGCGGTGCAGGGGCATTGTCGGATCCTCCATCGCAACCTCCGTGACGCCCATCGCCGTCAGGCTCCGGGCGACGAGTCCGAGCCCCTGGGTGAAGCCGGTGGTGACGACGACGCTCTCCGGGGAGACATGAAGGCCGCGCGCGCGGCCGAGGTAGCTCGCGAGCTCCACGCGGAGGGCGAGCTGCCCCTGAGGACTGCCGTAGCCGAGCGCGTCGTTCGGTGCCGCGGCCATCGCCCGCCGCAGGGCGCGCAACCATTCGGCTCTCGGGAAGGAGCTTGCGTCGGGTCGGCCGGGCCTCAGATCGAAGCGCCAGCGCACCTCCCCGGGCTCACGGATCGCAGTCGATCGGCGGTGGGCATCCGCGTCGGCGCTGACGAAGGTGGAGGAGCCCCGACGGCCTGAGATCCAGCCCTCGGCGACCAGCTGCTCGTAGGCCTGGAGCACGGTGCCCCGGGAGACACCGAGGTCCCGGGCCAGCTCCCGGGTGGGGGGGAGCCGGGTGCCTCTGGTCAGCCGTCCCGATCGGATCCCCTCGCGGATCCCGTTCTCGACGGTCACCCTCAATCCGCGACCCGGCTTCCCTCCGAGATCGAGGCAGAGGTCGAGGCCTGAAGTGGCTCTTTTTCTTGGGTCAGAATTGGCCATGGACAATGGGCCATCTTGGGGCCACCCTGGTCTCGTGTCAACTCGTCAAGGAGCCCAACTGATGACGACGGATACCACGAGCTTCGAGCAGCCTCGGATCTCCCTCTCCCGCCTGGCCCCTGCCGTCAATCGCGCCATGGTTGCCCTCGACGGGGCGCTCGAGATCGACTCCTCGCTGCGGGACCTGGTCAGCCTGAGGGCGTCGATCCTGAACGGCTGCGCCTACTGCATCGACATGCACACCCTGGATGCCAAGGCTCGGGGCGAGAGCGAGCAGCGTCTCCACGCCGTGGCCGCCTGGCACGAGGCCCCGTTCTTCAGTGCGCGTGAACGCGCCGCGCTGCAGCTCACGGACGCGATGACCCTGGTCGCGGACACCCACGTTCCCCGCGAGGTCTTCGCGTCGGCCAGCGCGCAGTTCGAGGAGGCTGAGCTGGCCCAGCTGATCTGGGCCATCGTCGTGATCAACGCATGGAATCGCATCGCGGTGACCTCCCGCACCCTGCCGGGTGAGTACCACCCCGGCTGAGCCCATCGGCTGCTGACGGGGAATGCCGCCAATGACAGGACCTGGATGCGAGGAATCAGGTCGCTCGAGCTCCGGCGGCGGCGGTTCGCAGTGCAACCTGCCGCGTCCATCGGTGGGGGAGCCACCCGTCGTGAGGGTGTGGCCCACGGCTCGGCTGGCCGCCGGTTGACGGCCCGCTCCGTGCCGCTCCCCGCGGGCCGAAGCGCCATACTCCCGGCGTGGCATTCAGGCGGGAGGCGCGACAGCAACCGGCGCCACCCTCCGTCGGGGTCATCGACATCGGCTCCAACTCGGGGCGCATCAGCGTCATCGAGGCCGGCGCTGGTGGCCATCTCGAGATCATCGCGGATGCCCGATTCCCGCTCCGGCTGGTGCACGAGTCGGCCGCCCAGGGCCGACTCAGTGACGCCGCCGTCGCCCGTGTCGCGGAGGCGCTCCGCGCCTTCCTGGCCATCGCCCGCAGCGCGGGCGTCCAGACCGTGGTGGCGGTGGCGACCGCGGCTGTCCGAGAGTCCAGCAATCGCCGGGAGTTCGTCAGCCGGGTTGCGGCGGAAACCGGGGTCAGGCTCGAGATCCTCGATGGGGACGCGGAGGCGCGTTACATGTTCGCCGGCGCGGTCCACGGGCTACCCGTCGATTCGGGACTGGTCATCGACATCGGCGGCGGCAGCGTCGAGATCTGCCACTTCCGCGATCGGCGCCCGCTCCGGCAGTGGACGCTGCCACTGGGGGCCCTGCGCCTCAGCGACCGCTTCCTGGTCACCGACCCGCCGCGGCCTTCGGAGCAGGGACGGCTCCGTCAGCACGCCCTGGCGACCATCCTCGGGGCCGGCGTGCCGCCTCTCCGTCCCGGCGAGCGGTTGGTGGGGACCGGCGGCACCCTGCGCAACCTCGCGAAGATCGACCGCGCGCGGCGCACCTACCCGATTACCCGACTCCACGGATACCAGCTCAACCGCGCCGACCTGGACGTCGCCGTCGACACCCTGGCAACACGTCCGATGACGCGCCGGCGTCGGGTCACGGGGTTGAGCGACGAACGCGCCGACTCCATCGTGGGGGGCGCGCTCTGCGCGCAGGTGCTGCTCGACGCGCTCAACGCCGACCATCTGGTTCTCTCCGGCCGAGGGCTCCGCGAGGGCGTCGCCCTCGAGCGTCTCGGCCTCCAGGTGCGCTCGGCCCCCGAGGTTCGGCGCTCATCCATCGAGGCTCTCGCGCGGCGATTCACCACATGGGACAGCGCCGCCGCCCAACTCCGCTCCTCGCTGGCGACGTCACTGATCGACAAGCTGGACCCCGCCGCCGCCCCTCCGATGCAGGAGATCCTCGAGCACGCCGCGTTGCTCGTCGACATCGGTCGCAGCGTCGACTACTACTCGCGCTGGGAGCAGGCGGCCCGGATCGTGGCGAGCAGCGACATTTACGGCTTCAGCCACCGCGACATCGTTCTGATCAGTGCGGTCCTGGAGAAGGCGGGCAGCGACCGGGTCAGGCTGCCCGGATACCTTTCGGTGCTGAGCACGCAGGACCACGCCCAGGTGGACCGGCTGGCGATGATCCTGACCCTCGCCGATGAGCTCGGCCACCGCATGCACCCTGGCGAGCAGGTGGTGGTTCAGCGCCGTCGCTCCGGCATCGTGCTGCTGCTGCCCCGCGACGTCGGTCCCCTGGAGGGGGAGACCGAGCGCAGGTTCCATCGCCGCTTCGAGAGGCGCCTGCGCCTGGCGGTTGCTCCCGCCTAGGACGGACGGCGCTGCATGCTTCCTCCGCCGCAGGGTGGATGCGGGGCGCAGGGCCGGCGACGAGCTCGTCTCAACGCGACCCCACGTCAGATCGCCGGTCGCTGGGCCGCCGCGGCAGAGCCGGCTCCGACCGGCCCCGTCGCCTGAGACCCACCCCGGCCGGCGCCAACCTTCGGGCATCGCACCCTTGTCACAGGCGGGTTCTGTCACGTGACCGGTCGGTCATCTGGGCCCCGCTGGATCGAGGGGTACGATCGCCTTGGATCAGAGTTGAGGAGAGGACATCATCCCAAAGGCGAAGGCGGCGATGAGCATTCAGGTCTACCTCGACACCCCGCGAGTGCGGTTGCACTGGGACAGTGAGGCTCAGTGGATATATATCGGGTACGGAGAGTGGCCGACGACGGCCGAGGTGAAGACGGGGATCGACGCATGCCTCGACGCTCTCCGGGAGCACCGGGCCACGCGGTGCTTGAGCGACTCGCGCAAGCGGAGGGTGGTGCAGCCGGAGGCCCAGCAGGCTCTCGTCCAGAGCTGGCTCCCTCAGGCGGTGGCGCTGGGTCTGAAGCGTTTGGCGATCGTCCTCCCGATGAGCCAGGTGGCTCTGAGCACGGTCGAGAGCATGCTGCCCGCCTACCGGGAGCGCGTCGAGACCCACACATTCGCCACCGTCGAAGAGGCGGCCGCCTGGCTGTCGGCGGACAGCCCCTCCCTGGTGCTGCCGCCCGCCTGACCTTGCCGGATCGCCCAGGGCGATCGGACG
>DNAU01000335.1 GCA_003491925.1 Chloroflexota bacterium | reverse complement strand
TGCTTCCCGGCGGCGAGTGACGTGAAGGCGGAGCGGGCGTCCTCCAGCGGCACCACCCTGTCGACCAGCGGACGCAGGCCACCCGAGGCGCAGAGGCCGACCAGCTCCTCCAGCTCCTGGCGGGTGCCCATGCTGGTCCCGGCGATGGTGAGCTGGCGCCAGAAGACCCGGTTGAGCTGGGCCCTGGGATTGGCCCCACTGGTGGCGCCCGCGACCACCACCGTACCTCCCGGGCGGACCGAGCGCAGGCTGAGACCCCAGGTCGCCTCCCCCACCGTGTCAAGGACGGCGTCGACCCCGCCGCCGGTGCTCCGGACCAGCTCGCGGGCGGCCTCGAGATCGCCGGGATCGAAGCTGCTCGCCGCCCCCAGCGCCTCGGCCGCGCGACGCTTGGCAGGGTCCCGGGAGGTGGCGTGGACCACGATCCCCGCCTGGACGCCCAGCAGGATGGCGGCGGTCGCCACCCCTCCGCTCGCCCCCTGGACCAGCACCGACATGCCGGGCTCCAGGCCGCCTCGAGTGAAGAGCATCCGGTGGGCGGTGAGGTACGCGGTGGGGAGGCAGGCGGCCTCCTCGTCGCCGACCGAGTCGGGCAGGGCGACCAGGTTGGCGGCGGGAACCGCGACCAGCTCGGCGATGGCGCCGCCATGGGGTGGTTCGCCGAGGAGGCTGAGGTTCTGGCAGACACCGGGTGGGGCGGCAAGGCAGGCGGGACAGCTTCCGCACGCGATGACCGCGTGGACCACCACACGGCTCCCCGGTGCCGGGGCGCCCTCCACGCCCTCGCCCAGGGTCTCGACCCGCCCCACCGCGTCGCAGCCCAGGATCTGGGGCGCGGTGAGCGGCTGCGACGACACCCCGCGCAGGGTCCAGAGGTCGTGATGGTTGAGCGAGGCGGCGGCGACCCGCACCAGCGCCCAGCCCCGGGCCGGGCGAGGGTCCGGCCATTCGCCGATCTCCAGGTTGGCCAGCGGATCGTCGCCCCCGTACCGGGCGGCGTAGACGGCGCGCACGGTCCTCGACGTTAGCAGAGGGGGCTGGAGACCTCCAGGGGTCGCTCGCTGACCGGCGCCCACGGCGCGGGATGCCTCTGGCACCATGGCGGCACCATGCGCGTCGCCGATCTTCTCCAGGCTCGCCGGCCGAACTTCAGCTTCGAGTTCTTCCCGCCTCGGGATGACGAGGGGGTTGCCGCCCTCTTCGAGACCATCTCGGCACTCCGCGAGCTGGACCCCGGCTTCGTCTCCGTCACCTATGGGGCGGGGGGCAGCACCCGGGCGCTCACCGTGGACCTGGTCGAGCGCATCCGCCGCGAGCTGGAGATCACCCCGGTCGCCCACCTCACCTGCGTGGGCAGCACCCGCGCGGAGCTGCATGCGGTCCTCCGCCGCATCGTCGACGCGGGCATCGAGAACGTCCTGGCGCTCCGGGGGGATCCCCCCCGGGGCAAGACCGCCTTCACCCCCGAGCCGGACGGGCTCGCCCATGGCTCCGAGCTGGTCGCGCTGGTCACCGGCGGGTACGACCTCTGCGTCGGTGCCGCCTGCTACCCCGAGAACCACCTGGAGTCGGCCTCGCGCGCCGACGAGCTGCGCTGGACCAGGGAGAAGGTGGGGCGGGGGGCGTCGTACCTGATCACCCAGCTCTTCTTCGACAACCACGCGTACTTCGACTTCGTCGCAGCCGCCCGGGCCGCCGGGGTGACGGTGCCGATCATCCCCGGGATCATGCCGATCACCAGTGTCAGCCAGCTCCACGGCTTCATCGCCAGGCTCCGGGTCGAGATCCCCAAGAAGCTGCTGGCCGCCTTCGAGAGCCGGCGTGACAATCCCCAGGCGGTGCTGGAGCTGGGGGTCGCCTGGTCCACCCTGCAGTGCGCCGAGCTGCTCGGCGCGGGCGCGCCGGGCATCCACTTCTACACCATGAACCGCTCACCTGCGACGCGCGCCATCCTCTCCGCCCTGCTCGCCGCGCGGCCCTGGGAGCGCCCCGGCTGAGCTCGGCGCGCGCTGTGCCCTGATGGGCACGCGAAGCACGGAGTCGAGGCGAAGCGCCCCCCCTGACGCGCCGGCCGGCACCGCCCCTCAGCCGGGGACTCCCCTGGTGGCCTCGGCGACAGCCGACTCCCAGTCGATGATGCACTGGCCCTGCTGGCCGGGTCGGACCTTCGCGGGGAGGTTGGACCCCGGGTAGAGCAGCGGCAACCCGTTCGGCGGCACCGTCTTCCCGATCAATCCCAAGCGGCCGAGCGTGCTTGGCGTCAAGGCCTACAAGCATATCTCGGAGGTACCCGAGCAGGTGGNNGTTTCCCATCTTGGTCTGATACGGGGGCATCCCGTCGCAGCGGATGGTCACCATCAGGGCGAACATGTCGACGCCGGCCTGGTTTCTCACTCCCAGCGGCTGGCTCTGGATAATGATCGCCCGTGCCGCGGTCCCGGTGGCCAGCAGCTCGGCCGCACTGCTGCTGTTGGGCCCACCGGCCGCGAGCGTCACCGTCGGAGGTTCGACGCTGAGATCGACGGCGACCTCCTGATGGCTCGCGGGATTGACCCGCACCGCGACCACCGCCCCGGGCGAGGAGAGTTGGGGAAGCACCAGCACCGGGATGCCCTGCTTGACGGACGCCTGGAACGGAGGCGTGTTGTCCATGATGACGCTGAGGGTGATGTTGCAGACCTGCTTCTGCGTGGTCACCTGGTCACCGCGCGAGACGCTCATGCCGGTCATCTGCACGGAGACGACCTCGCCCCACGCGAGTGTCCCGTTCTGCATCAGCTCCGGCGACACGCCGCCCACGACAGAGCGCATCTTGTCCATGAAACCCACGGTCACCCCCCCACATGATCGGCGGCCACAGTGGCCAACCCCCCTGGCGATTTCATGTTGCCGAATCCGCGAAACCGGCGCCAGCCCCGTGGCGCCAAAGGGGTTCGCCGCGTTTGACACGGCGAGCCGCGGCGGCTCGGCCCGCTGGGGAAAATGCCGATCATCCGCGGGATCATGCGGATCCCCAGCGTCGACTAGCGCCACGGGTTCCTCGCCGGGGTGGGGGCGCTGTTTGGCGCCGCCTCGTCAGTGCGCGGGCGTCGACAGCAGTGCGCCGCTCACCTGGGACGGCAGCCCCGGCGTCCCTCCCACCGCCGGTGCGGACGGGTCCTCGAGGTTGACGTAGCCGAAGGTCGGGTGGGTGAAGCTCAGCGCGCTGCGCAGCACGCTGAGCGCGGTGAGCTGCCCGGGGATGCCGGCGACGGCGCCCGGGACCCCGACGTCACCGAGCACGGCCTGCCAGCCGGCGCTGGTCCA
>DNAU01000039.1 GCA_003491925.1 Chloroflexota bacterium | reverse complement strand
GCCGGCAGCAGGTTGCCGGTGGCGATGGCGTGGAGCATGGAGGCGCACATGATGCAGAGGTCGACTCCGGCGAGCGCGATGCGCATCCGCCGCCGGGCCTCCAGCATGTCGGTGACCACGTCGGGGAGCGGGCCGTCGTCGCGGATCGACCCGGCGAGCACGTACTCGACCCCGTTGCGCACGCATTCGTACATCACCCCGCGGCGGAGGATCCCCGACTCGACCGCGGCCCGGATGCCCCCGGCGGCGCGGATGCGGTTGACCGTGCGCATGTGCAGCTCGTGGCCGGACTCGATGGGCAGGCCCTTCTCCAGACCGAGCCCGAGCGAGGTGCCGAAGAACTGGGACTCGATGTCGTGGGCGGCCAGCCCGTTGCCGGCGAAGAGCACCTGCACGTAGCCGGCGGTGATCAGGCGCGCAAGGTGGGGGCCCCCACCCGTGTGGATGATCGCCGGCCCGCCCACGAAACAGATCCGGCCATCTCTGGCGCGAACCTCCCGCATGGTGCCGGCCAGCTCGCGGATCACCTGGTGCTTGGGCTTCTCGGGAGAGAGCGAGCTGGTGGTGAAGCCGAAGACCTCCTTGCCCCGGCCCCGCTCCACCGGGACGATGCGGACCCCGGCCCGGCCCACCACCACCGCCTCGCCGGCACGGACGTCGCTGACCGGGACCGCCCGGGCCACGCCGTTCGCAATCACCACCCCGCAGTCCATCTCGATGTCCTCCACCCCCACCCACTCGCCGGCGACCCGGACCGAGGTGGGCTGGCTGGTGGTGGTGTAGAAGGTGTCGGGGAACACCCCGTCGGAGGGGGCGGGCTCGGTCGTGGCGTTGGCGGCGCCGACCACGGCGGCGCCGTGCTGCTGGCAGGCGGCCACCACCGCCGCCAGCCGTTCCTCGGTGTCCGCCTCGATGGTCAGCCGGGCGAACGAGGGCTCGTCGAGCCGGGTGCCGACTCGGAACTCCTCGACATGGAAGGTCGCCCCCATGTCCATCACGCTGTCCATGACCCGCGGCAGCAGCATGCTGTCGATGATGTGGCCGGAGAGCTCGATGACGGCGCGCGCGCTCACCGCCGCGGCGCCCCCGCCCGCACCGCCTCGATCCGGCGGCAGAGATCGGCCGCCGCCGCGCGGGGGTCCGCGGCGCCGGTGATCCCCCGCGAGACGGGCACCACGACGCCGCCGCCGGCGGCGTCGAGGCCCGCGCTCACCGCGGCCTCCAGGTCCCCGCCCTGGGCTCCGATCCCGGGAAGGAGCAGCGGGGCGGACGGGGCGAGACACCTGACCTCGGCGACGACCGGGGCGGCGGTGGCTCCGACCACGAAGCCGATCTCGGCCGCGCCCGACCAGGTGAGGGCCCGTTCCACGATCAGCCGGTAGAGGGGACGCCCATCCTGGAGGGGAGCCTCCAGGAAGTCGGCGGCGCCGGGGTTGCTGGTGCGCGCGAGGATCAGAGCCGCCGTTCCGGGACGGGCCAGGAAGGGGGCCACCGCGTCCTGGCCCAGCAGCGGGTTGACGGTGACGGCGTCCGCCCCCCAGACATCGAAGAGTGCTCGGGCCTGAGCCTCCGCGGTGCTGCCGATGTCGCTGCGCTTGGCGTCCAGGATGAGCAGGCGGCTGGCGGGCACCATGTGCCGCACCCGCTCCAGGACCGCCAGCCCGGCCGCGCCGTGCTGCTCGAAGAAGGCGAGGTTCGGCTTGACGGCGACCACATGGGGGAGCGCCGCCTCCAGCATCGCGACGCAGAAGCGCTCCACCTCGGAGGCGTCCGCGCACCCGGTGGGGTCGAGTCCGAGGCAGAGCAGGGATCCGACCTCGCGGCCGCGCGCGGCCAGGCGGGCGGAGAAGGGCTCCCGGCTCACCAGGCGTCGCGGGTCGTGCTGGGCTGGATCGCCCCCTGGTCGGCCCGGGGCGCGTAGGGCAACTCGATCCGCTCCTTCTCGGTCGAGACGCAGAGCGGGCAGAGGCGGGCCACCCCGCCATCGAGGATCACCGCGGCCAGCCGATAGATGGGGGTGGGGCGGCCGCAGTTGTCACACGGGTCGAGGACGGCCACGATCTGGAACCTCGTACTGGCCTGCGGGAGCTGCGCGACCTGGATTCTGCCAGATCGCCACCCCTCCCCTCTCCACCCGACCGCCCGGTCAGGAGGAGCTCAGCCTGGGGGTGGCGCGACGACCTCGGCCGCCGGCGGGGTGGCACGGAGGCGCAGCCGGGGGACGAGCGCCGCATGGAACGGCTCCGACCCGGCACGCTCCCGCCACGGCGTGTGGCCGCGGCGGGCGATCTCGAGGTATCAGAGGGTGACGGAGACTCAGGTGGCCAGGCCGTTGCTGACGTTGGAGAAGACGTCGTTTATCCGCGACCCGATGGTGCCCAGGATCAGCACCACCACCACCGCGATCAGCACCAGGATGAGACCGTACTCCACCATCCCCTGCCCCTCCTGGCCACCGGAGAGCACGCGCTCCAGGTGACGGCGCGCCGCCTCCCGGAGCTGGGAGTAGGTCGAGACGAGCCGGGCCATGCGTTTCCCACCATGAGTGCGCTGCTCCATGACCGCAACGGTGACGGGCGACCCTGCAGCGACCCTTAACTCGATGTCACGGGAAGTCGGACAAGGATTCGCAGTCCGCCGACCGGGTGTTCCAGCCTGATGGTGCCGCCATGCGCCTCGGCGACGGCCGCGGCGATGGAGAGCCCGAGACCGGTGCCGCCGCTGCGGGTGGGGAAACCAGTGTCTCGCCGGAGCTGGTCGATACTGGCCGGACGATGCCCGGTTGGGAGGCCTCCGCCGTCGTCCTCGACCCCGACCACGCAGGTGTCTCCGGCCACGCGCGTGGAGACCGCGATGTGACCCCTGGCATGGCGCAGCGCGTTGTCGACCAGGTTGTCGAAGAGGCGACCGAGCAGGACCGGGTCGCCCGACAGCTCCGCCCCGCTCTCTCGCTCCACCTCGAGGGTCACCCGAGCCCGCTCCACCGGGCCGCGCCAGCGGTCGTAGAGCTGCTCCATCACGTCGTCCAGGGAGAGCGGCACGCGCCGCACGTAGAGCGTCCTGGCGTCCTTCCGCGCCAGCAGCAGCAGCCCCTCGGTCAGCGCGCTGAGCCGGATCGCCTGATCTCGGATCTGCTCGAGGCTGGCCACGTACCTGGCCGCGTCCCGGCGCTGGAGCAGGGTCACCTCGGCGGTCACCCGGATCGCGCTGAGCGGCGAGTTGAGCTCGTGGGCGGCCTCGGAGGTGAAGTGGGTGAGGCTGTCGATCAGCGCCTCCCGTTCCGCCCCCACCCTGATCAGGGCGTTGACGGTGAGGGTCCCGAAGACGGTCAGCACCGCCACCGCGATGAACTGGAAGTCGGCGGTGAGGGGGGGCCACTGTCCGATGGCCTCGAGCACCGCCGGCTGGACCAGGCTGGCGGCGGCGATCAACCCCGCCGCCCAGGAGGGGAGCAGCCAGATCGCGACCACGACGCAGAGGAGGGGGATCGCCCCGAAGGTGTTGTCGGGCGGCAGGACCAGATCGAGGGCAGTGGACGCGCCAATCACGCCGAGGAGGAGGACGAGCGCTCCGGCCACCTGGACCCCACGGCGCACGGGCCGAGGGTGTCGGAGGAATGCGCGCGCCGGGTGAGACGGGAGGGCGTCAGGCATCCGGCACCTCCAGCCGGTAGCCCACACCGCGCACGTTGACGATGCGCACCGAGGACCCCGCCCGCGAGAGCTTGGTCCGCAACCGGCTCATGTAGACGTCCACGAGACCGGAGTTGGGCGCACCCTCGTAGCTCCAGCCGCAGTCGAGGAGACGCTCGCCGGACACCACGCGCCCCGCCTGCCCCGTCAGCAGCGCAAGCAGGTCGAACTCCTTGCGAGTCAGGGGCAACCGGGCGTCCCCGACCCGCGCGGTGCGGGCCAGCTCGTCGATCACCAGGTCCGAGACGGCCGCCGTACCCGGTGCCGGGTCGCGGCGCAGCAGCGCGCGCATCCTAGCCAGCAGCTCGGCGAAGGCGAAGGGTTTGGCGAGGTAATCGTCGGCTCCGGAGTCGAGCCCGGACACCCGGTCGGACACCCCCGTGCGGGCGGTCAGCATCATCACCCGGCTGGGGACGCGGAGCTCACGCAGGCGGCGGCAGACGGCGAAGCCGTCGGGGCCGTCGGGAAGCATCACGTCCAGGAGCACGACGTCGTAGGCGTTCGCCTGGCTCCGGGCGATCGCCTCGCCGCCGTTGTGGACGACGTCGGCGGGAATGCCCACCTCCGCGAGACCCCAGCGGAGCGTCTCCGCAGTCTCCTCGTCGTCCTCGACCACCAGGACCTTCACGGCGCGATTATCACCCGGTTAACAGTCGTCGCAGCCGCATTCGTGTCGCTGCGCAAGCACCATCCGTGCCACTGCGAACTCCTCCCTCGCTCCCCTACGATGCCGGCACCGCCGGAGGCCCAGGGCGCCACGGCTGGACGTTGATGGCCCGGAGGACGCGCATGACCGCCGTCGTCGAGGTTGAGCATCTGCGCAAGGCCTATGGCAGCGTGCTCGCCGTTGACGACGTCTCCCTGCAGGTGGAGCAGGGCGAGATCTTCGGCCTGCTCGGTCCCAACGGCGCCGGCAAGACGACCACGGTGGAGTGCGTGGAGGGCCTGCGACGTCCGGACCAGGGCCGCATCCGGGTGCTGGGCCTGGATCCGGAGCGCGACACCCGCGCGCTGCGCCCGCGCATCGGGTGCCAGCTTCAGCAGGCGGCTCTTCCCGATCGGATCAGGGTCGCCCGCCCATCAGCGTGATGTCGTCGGGGTTGGTCAGCGGCTCCCGGCTCGTGCCCACCAGGTGGCTCATGCTGGCGCCCGAGCCCAGCACGGTCACGGTGTAGCCCTCGCCCGCATCCGCCGAGATCCCCGCCCCACCCGCGACCGCGATGACCGGTACGGCCGCAAACGCGGCCAGCCATCGGGCCGAGCCTGTGCGCATCGACATGCTCTCTCCTCCCGTTTCGCAGCGGGCGCTTCCGCGCTGTGCCACTGAGAGCGAGAGATCACGCCCCACCTGCCGCGGACGCTGCGGTCCCAGCGTCGCCCGGCGCACCCGAGGCGTCGAGGGAGGATCGGTTCAGAGATGGTTATCGTGCGGCTAACCGATCAGCCCCCAACCGCCACGACGCGATGGAGGTCGAGCTCCCAGCGCCGCGGTCCGGCGGACCGGGCACCCCGGCCGCGCTTGCCCTCGCGGCCACGCCGGCCTGGAGCGGCTCCCGGCTACGCGGAGGAGCTCACCGCGAGGGGCGGCAGGTCGACCGGCGCTGCGATCGCTGCGTCCACCCCAACCTCTCCGTCCATGGAGACCGTCGTCCCGCGGCGCAGCTCGGCGGCCATGGTCGCCTGACCGCCCGCCGCCACGGCGATCTCCTGGGCGGTGGTGGACACCTGGCGGCTGGCCACGCTCACCTGCTCCATGGCGTCCACCACCCGGGAGGAGGCGATGCGCTGCTGACGGGTGGCCACCCGGACCTGGGAGCTGGCCTCGGCCACCTGCTCCATGAGCCGGAGGCCGCCCTGGAGCTCGGCCACCCCCTTATCCATGGCCATCACCGTGGCGCTGGTCTCCGCCTTGGTGCCCTGGGTGATGCCGGCGATGTCCGCCGCCAGCCCCTTGGTCCGCTCGGCGAGGCGGCGGACCTCGTCGGCGACGACGGTGAAGCCGCGCCCGACGTCACCAGCGCGGGCCGCCTCGATGGCCGCGTTGAGGGCGAGCAGGCTGGACTGGTCGGCGATCTCGTTGATCAGGACGAGGATCTTCGAGATCTCCTCGACGCGCTTGGCCAGAGCCAGGGTCCGCTCACTGGTGGCTCGGATGTCCTGCTGAGCCTGCTCGAGGCTCTCCCTGGTCTCCATGGCCTGGACCGCCACCTGGTCGACGGTGTCGGCGATCTGCGTCGAGGCGCTGGCCAACTCTTCCATGCTCGCCGAGGTCTCGGTCGCCGCCGAGCTCTGCTGGACGGTGCTGGCCGCCAGCTCGCTCGACGCAGCCGACAGCCCGGCTGCGGACTCCGCGAGCTCCAGGCTGGTCAGCTGCACCCGTGTGATCAGCCCGCCAAGGCGTTCGACCATCAGGTTGAAGCTCTCCGCGAGGGTCGAGATCTCCACCGTCCCCGCCCGGTCCACCCGGGCCGAGAGATCCCCGGCGGCGATGCGACGCGCGGTCGCCGCCATCTGGCCGAGCGGGCGGGTGAGCCGCATCGAGACGACCAGGAGGAGGACGACGAGCACCAGGGCGCCCCCGAGCAGCGCGAGCGACGCGTTGGCCTGCTGGTTGGCCACCGAGGCCAGGGCGACGTCGGAGGGCTCGCTGGCGACGATCGCCCAACCGAGCGGGAGGTCAAGGGTGTAGCCGGCGATGGTGTCCGACTTCCCCTGCCCGTAGCTCACCGTCCCGGTCTTGCCGCTGCCCTGGAGAGCCGAGTCCACCGCCGGGGTGTCGACGCGCTGGGTCAGGGCACCCTGCTGGATCATCTGGGCATCGGACTGGGCGGTCATGGTGGAGCTGAAGATCAGCAGATGGTCCGGCCCCACCGCCTGCAGCAGGATCGACGACGACGTGCTGTTGGTGACGCTGAGGAACACGGGCCCGAGCGACTGTGCGGTGTCGATCACCCCCACCAGGATCCCGGTGAAGCTGAGGCTCCCGGTGGTGACCGGCTGGGCCGCGTACCAGTCGAGATGCCCGGACTGTTCCTGGATCGGCGTGATGATCGCCTCCTGCGCGGCGGTGGTCAGCCAGCTGCTCCCCTCGAACGACAGCCCCGACACGCTGCCGGCGCTGGAGGCGACCACCTGACCCTGGGTGTTGACCAGGGCGATCTCGCTGAAGGCGGAGCTGCGGGCGAAGAAGAGCCGCCCCATCTCAGCGCTGGTGCCGCTCAGCGGGGTGGAGCTCGCCTCCAGGGCGGCGGCGTAGCCGGAGAGCTCGGCCTGGACGAGCTGGTTCCAGGCGTCGAGGCGGGCGCTGGCCGCGCGGGCCAGGTCCTCCACGTGCGAGCTGGTCGCGTTGGTGAGGGCGGTCGCGGAGCTGGAGGTGACGAGGTACACCACCGCGGCCATGACCGCGACGGTCAGCACCAGGGTGGGGACGAGGAGACGGACGAAGAAGCGACGGCTGAGTGCGGTCAGGTGGCGCACGAGCAGGCGGGGGTCCCCCAGCGGCATGTGAGTTGGCTCCGAGGTCGGGCGTGCCCGCTGGCGAGCGAGTCAGGACCCGACTCGGGACGAATTGAATAGCAGCCGGCTCGTCAACGGTGATGACGCGGGTGCCACGGATGCCGTAAACGTGTCGCAATCGCATCGTTCTGATCCGCTGACTGGAGAATACCGGCCCGCGAGCACGTCGTCTCGGCGCTGGCGGCGATCCTCGCCGCTGACCGGACGATCCCGGCGGCACCGGAAGCCGAAGGTTCCCGCCGGACCGCTCCCCGCCGGGCCCGTGCAGCGGCCGCCCCGATCCCGGGGCGGCCGTGCGTCACGGAGCAAGGCGAGCGTTTCCCCCGTTGCGCGGGGAGCCAAGTATCGCATGGAACGGCCCGAAAACACCAGTCGGGGGGATTTGTGGTGTATAACTTCCTCCATTCACAGGCGATAAATGGGGTTGACCGTGCTCTCCGCTCCCTCCGCACGCCGGCAACGCTCCCGGCAGCAGCTCCTGGAGATCATCAGGAGCCACCCCGGCGGGGTCACGCGCAGCTACTTGAGCGCGCTCACAGGACTATCCCGCAGCGCGGTCGCCGAGGGGGTGCAGGACCTCCTTCCGGGCGGCCTGGTGGTCGAGCAGCGCGAACACGGGCGGGGCCTCAACCGATCTCGAGGTCGGCCCTCCTCATTGCTCGTGCCGGCCGCACCGAGCGGTGCTGTCGTCGGCATCGACCTGGGACATACGCACATCTCCGTGGCCCTCGCGCGGACCGACGGCGAGCTGCTGGCCGAGCAGCGTGAGAGCTTCGACGTCGACAACCGCGCGGAGGCCGCCGTCGACGACGCCGCCCGCCTCGTCGAGACCCTGGTCACCCACAGCGGTCTGACCATGGCTGACGTGCTCGGCGTCGCGGCGGGCATCCCCTGTCCTCTGGATCCGGTCTCAGGGCGCACCCGCCCGCTCGGCGACCACCCCACCTGGTCCGACTTCGACGTGAGAGAGGAGCTCTCGCGCCGGCTCGGCCGCCAGGTGCGGGTCGCCAACGACGCCGAGATGGGGGCTCATGGCGAACGCCGTTTCGGCGCCGCCCGCGGCTGCCGTGATTTCCTCTATGTGAAGGCGTCGCACGGACTCGGCGCCGGATTGGTGCTCAACGGTGAGGTCTATCGGGGCGCAACCGGCGCCGCCGGGGAGATCGGCCACATCCAGCTGCCCGGTGCCCAGGGGCTCTGCCGCTGTGGCAACCGCGGCTGCCTGGAGACGGTCGTGTCGATCGACGCGCTGCGCCACCAGCTCGAGGAGCTCCACCTCCCCGGGCTGCCGTCCAGCTCGAACGGGCCGCTCACGTCGCTCGGCGCAAACCCGGTCGCCGCTCGGATCGTCACCGAGGGCGGTCGCGTCCTCGGCCACGTCCTCGCCGACCTCTGCAACTGTCTGAACCCTGCCGCGATCGTCATCGGCGGTGAGCTGGGCACCGCCGGTCAGCCGCTGCTGGAGGGTGTCCGGGAATCGATCCACCACTACGCCCTCTCGGCATCCGCTCACGCGGTCGACATCCGCACCGCCCAGCTCGGCCTCCGCTCGGAGTTGATGGGCGCGGTGTCACAGGCCATCGAGCACGCTCTGATCCAGGCCTGAGCCAAGCCTGTTGATGGCACGACCCTCGAGCCGCTCTTGACACCCACCCTGTGCGTCACCCGCCTCGCCAGCCGTCAGACGGCGATGAGCCACCTGGTGCCAGGTCCGCGGCGGCAAACTCGGCACGGGGCCACCTCGGTCTCCACCGGCCGAACAACGGCCAGCGCAACGTCCGCAGCGATAGGAGGTCTGGGCTCGCAATAATGAACGAGAAGGCTCCCGTGGTCGTCTTCGAAGCCGAGGCCGGCCAGGAGGGCCGGCTGGCCGCCGCCCTCCCAGGCGTGGAGTGCCGGTTCGTCGAGCAGGCGCTCTCCGACCAGACCGTCGACCAGGTGGGCGGGGCGTGCGTGGTGTCGGTCTTCATCCGCTCGCAGGTGAGCCGCACCGTCATCGAGAGCATGGCCAGCGTGCGACTGATCGCCACCCGCTCGACCGGGTACGACCACATCGACCTCGGTGCCTGCCGGGAGTTCGGCATCACCGTCTCGAATGTCCCCACCTACGGTGAGAACACCGTCGCCGAGCACGCCTTCAGCCTCATCCTCGCCCTCTCCCGGCGCCTGGGTGTCGTGACCCGGCGGATCTCGCACGGAGACTTCTCGCTGCGCGACCTGATGGGTTTCGACCTGCGCTCCAAGACCTTGGGGGTGGTTGGTGCCGGCAACATCGGCCTCCATGTCATCCGCATCGGCCGCGCCTTCGGCATGGACGTGCTCGCCTACGACGCCCACCCCCACCCTCTGCTGGCCGAGGTGCTGGGATTCCGCTACGTCTCGCTGGACGAGCTGCTGATGGGCTCCGACGTCATCACCCTGCACGTCCCCTACCGGCCGGAGACGCACCACCTCATCGACCGCGACCGTCTGGCGCTGATGAAGCCCGGAGCGTTGCTCATCAACACCGCGCGCGGCGCGCTGGTGGACACGGCCGCGCTCTTGGAAGCGCTCGAGAGCGGCCGCCTGGGAGGTGCCGGCCTGGACGTTATCGAGGGCGAGGAGCTGCTCATGGAGGAGAGGCAGATGTTCCACGTTCCCGAGACGGAGGAACGGATGCGGCAGCTGCTCACCGGGCACGCCCTGGCCCGGCATGAGAACGTGATCCTCACCCCGCACATGGCCTGGTACAGCCGAGAAGCGATCGACCGCATCCTGGACGTCACGGCGCTCAACATCCGGAGCTTCCTCTCCGGAACCCCGCTGAATGCCGCTGGCGGTGACGGGGCGTGACCGCCGGACGGGGGACGGGTCGGTGAAGAGGGCCGGCAGGAGCGGCTCAGATGGAATCGACGGGGAGCACACCAGGGAGGTCCCGATGGCACACTTCGTACTTCCGGACATCGCTTCGACGGTCGAGATTCAGGCCGGTGCCGTCGTGTCGCGCGTCATCTTCCGCGACAGCCAGACCGAGGTTACGGTCTTCGGATTCGCCGCGGGAGAGGGGCTGAGCGAGCATCAGGCATCTCGCGCCGCCATCGTCCAGGTCCTGAAGGGTCGACTCGAGCTCATCGCGGATGGCGAGCGGCTGGATGCGGAACCGGGCTTCTGGCTTCACATGGAGCCGGGAACGCCCCATGGTCTCACCGCGCGCGAGCCGACCATCATGCTCCTCACCCTCGTTGGCGCTGGGTGAACCGCAGGGCTCCGGGGGGTGGCCGGGAATCCCAGCGCTGAACTGAGCTCATCCGGCTGTCGGGGAGCGCGGACTCGAACCGCGGACCCCTGGTCCCCCAGACCAGTACTCTAACCACCTGAGCTACTCCCCGACGGGTCCGGGCCCAGTGTAGCGGATGCCTCGGGGCGGTTTGCCGAGCCCACCCCCGACCGCCACGACCCTGGGGAGGTGTTCTCCGCCATGACCGGTGACGCGGGCACCGAGATCTCCAGCGTGGCCGCCACCGCGGCCCTCCTCGACGCGGCGCTCGACCAGATGGCGCTGGTGATCGCGGGCACCCGGCCCGACCAGCTCGCCCTGGCGACGCCGTGCACCGACTGGGACGTCCGCGCCCTGCTCCGTCACATGGTCGGCGGCCCGCACCTCTTCGCCGCCATGGCGCAGGGCCAGAAGGTCGACCCGACCGCTCCACAGCCCGACCGCCTCGGCGACCGCGATCCCGCAGCCGCCCTCGGAGATGCGCGCGGAGCGCTCGAGACCGCCCTTCGGCAGCACCCGGAGCGGGCCGCCCGCCTCCGCCCGATCGTCGCCGTCGAGAGCGCCATCCACAGCTGGGACCTGGCCCAGGCGACCGGCCAGGTCGTGCGGCTCGACCCGGTCATCGCGGAGAGGGCCCTCGCCCTCGTGCGGGAGCGGCTCACGCCCGCCGCGCGCGCCGGCAACACCGCCTTCGGACCGGAGGTGCCAGTCGGGGCCGGCGCCCCGGCATACGATCGACTGGCCGGCTTCCTCGGCCGCGAGCCCTGAGGCCTCGAGGTCCGGCGCGCAACGGCCGCCTGTTTTCATGGCAAACTCCCAGCCATGAAGCGCGCCCTCGGTCTCGCCGCCTCCGCCGCCCTCGGGTACGCCATTGGTTCGCTGCCGTCAGGCGTGCTGGTGGGGCGGCTCTCCCGGGGTATCGACGTCCGCGATTACGGCAGCCACGCGATGGGGATGGCCAACGTCCTGCGCACCGCCGGGCGCGGCCCGGCCGCGGTCACGCTCGCCCTCGACATCGGCAAGGGCGCCGCGGCGGCCCGCGTCGGCGAGGCCATCTGCGGCCGGGCCGGCGGGGCGGTCGCCGGTGTCGGGGCGGTGGTCGGTCACTCCTGGCCGGTGTTCGCGGGCTTCCGCGGCGGCAAGGGCTCCGCCACCCTCTTCGGCTCGGTCGGCGTGCTCACCCCCCCGGTGGCCGGGGTGTCGCTGGTCGCCGGCGTCACCGCCCTCGCGATCACCCGGCGGACCTCCCTGCTCTCGCTCTCGGGAAGCGCCGCGGGTGGCCTCGCCGCCCTGGTGCTGGGGCTGCGCCGCCGCGACGCGCCCGGCCTCGCCCTGGCGCTTCCGGGCGTCGCGGTGGTGATCTTCCGTCACCGGGAGAACATCGACCGCCTGATCCGGGGCGTCGAGCCCGCGGTCGGCGAACCCGAGAAGACCCTCTGAGCTGACCTCGCGTCGAGCTGAACGGGCAGGGAATCCCGCGTCCCGGAGCGCTCAGGAGTGCGACCCCGGGCGCGGGACCCCCACGGCCCTTCCCCGATCAGAAGACCCGGATCGATACCTCGGCCGGCTCCAGGAGCAGGCCCTTGAGCTCCTCGTTGACCTTGAGCAGGGTGAGCGAGGCACCGGCCATCTCGAGCGAGGTGCAGTACTCGTTGACGTAGCTGCGGAAGACCTTGATGCCCTGGGCTTCGAGCTTCTTGTGAGCGGCCCGGTAGAGGACGTAGAGCTCGCCGATCGGCGTCCCGCCCAGGCCGTTGATCATGAGGGCGACCTCGTCACCGCTCTTGAAGGGGAGGTCGGGCACCACCGCGTTGAGCATGATGTCGACGATCTCGTCCGCGGAGACCAGCTTGGTGCGCTGGCGGCCCGGCTCGCCGTGGATGCCGATACCGACCTCCATCTCGTCGTCGGCGATGTCGAAGAGGAAGGTCCCCTTGACCGGCGGGGTGCAGGAGCTCAGCGCGATTCCCAGCGTCCGCACATTGGCAATGACTTCGTTGCCGATGCGCACCAGCTCCTCCAGCGACGCGCCCTTCTCGGAGGCCGCGCCCACCGCCTTGATCACGAAGAAGTTGCCGGCCACACCGCGCCGCCCCACCGTCCAGGTGGAGTCCTTGACGGCGACGTCGTCGTTGACCAGCAGCGTCTCCACCTTGATGCCGTCCATCTCGCACATCTCACGGCCCTGCTCGAAGGCGAGCCGGTCACCCGTGTAGTTGTTGACGATGTGGAGCACGCCCATCGGCGAGTTGAGCAGCTTGGTGGTCTCGTACACGAACTCCACCGGCGGTCCGGCGAAGACGTCACCGGGGCAGGCCGCGTCCAGCATGCCCTTGCCCACGATCATGGTGTGGGCGGGCTCGTGACCGGACCCCGACCCCTGGATGATCGAGACCTTGTTCGCCCGGGGCATGTCGGCCCGGTAGATGAGGTTGTACTTGGGCTCGTACTTGAGCCTGCCGTCGCTGGCCAGCTGGATCCCCTCCAGCATCTCAGGGACGAAGTGCCTCGGGTCGTTGACGAATTTCTTCATGTGCCAGTCTCCCTCTAGGTGTGCTTCTCGCGCCAAGCCGCGCTGACGCTCTGCAAGATGATCCCCACCGCCGTGGCCCCGGCGTCGACCGATCCGATGCTCCGCTCCCCGGTGTAGGCGGCGCGGCCGCGCATGGCCAGCATCGGTTTGGTGGCCTCGGCCGCCCGGGTGGCCACGTCCGCCGCCTCCTGGAGGGCCGCGCTCCCGTGGTCCTGTGCCGCCTCGGGCCGGGCCAGCCCGGCCTCCAGGGCGTCGATGGCCGGCACCAGGGCGTCCAGGAGCGTCTTGTCCCCGAGCGACGCCCCGCCCCGATGCATGATCCCCGCGACCGCGGCCCGCAGGATGGCGATCACATCGGCGCTGGTCAGCTCCGTCTTCTCACCGGCGGCCTGCGAGGCGCGGAGGAATGCCGTGCCCCAGATCGGACCGCTGACCCCGCCCACCTTCCCGGAGAGCACGAAGCCCACCTTCTTGAGGACCGCACCCACGCTGCCCCGGTCGAAGGTGTCGTAGTCGCTGACGACCACCTCGAAGCCGTTCCGGAGCGAGTAGCCGAAGTCGCCGTCGCCGACCACGCCGTCCAGCTCGGCGAAGTAGACGGCATTGTCGACGATGGTCTTGGCCATCGTCCTCAGGACAAGATCGACGTCATCCATTGCGCTCGCCGCCATCCCTTTCGGTCCTCCTCTGCTTCCCTGATAATTCCCGCCCTATCCGCCCAGACACGCCGCCAGGTCGTTGAGCGCGACGAAGTCGCCCGGGCGCGCGCCGCTCCGGTTGGCCATCACCACGCTCCGCTCCCCGCCCGGGTCACCCAGCGACGAGACCACCAGCACCGCCTCGCTGAAGTCCTCGTGCTCCGTGTACCCGTTGACGGTGACGAGGCAGCGCAGGCCGGCCGCATGAGCCGCCTCAAGCCCGTTGCGGGAGTCCTCGACGACCAGGACGCCGGACGGGTCGACGCCCAGCCTCTCGAGGGCCAGCAGGTAGATGTCGGGAGCGGGCTTCTTGTGGGGGACGCAGTCCCCGGCGAGCAGGACGTCGAAGCGGGCCGCCCGCTCCGGACCCGCCGCCTGGTCCAGGATGGCGCGCACCGACGGCTCCGCCGACGTCGACGCCACCGCCAGCTTCCACCCCGCGTCCTGCGCCTCGGCGATGATCCGCCGGACCCCGGGCCGCGGGGGCAGCTTTCCGGCGGCCACGATCTCGGTGTAGATCTGGGTCTTGCGCTTGTGCCAGGTGGCGAGTAGCGCAGCCCTGCCGTCGGGGTCCTCCGCCAGGCCGTGGGCGCGGCAGAAATCGGGGGTGAGCTCGCTCGCCATCCGCTCCTTGCCGCCGGCGATCTGGAGCTTGCGGCCGTACTCCTCCTCCGACCACTCCAGAGGCACGCCCACCTCCCGGAACGTCTGGTTGAAAGCGGGCAGATGGCCGTAGCGCTCGGTGTCCGCGAGCACGCCGTCGCAGTCGAAGATGATGGCGCTCACGCCCAGGCCTTCCCTTCGCTGCCGAAGAGGCGGATGTGGTGCCGAGCCACGTCCATCACCGCCGCCCGCTGCGCCTTGAAGATCGCCGGCGGGTCGTACTCGCCCGGGTGCGCGCTCATGTACTCGTATCCCGACTTCATGAAGCCGATCTTCAGCGCGGTCGAGATGTTCACCTTGGCGCAGCCCCGGCTGATCAGGTCGCTGAACTGCTCGGGGGTCATCCCGGTCCCGCCGTGGAGGGCGACCGGGATCCCGGTGGCCTCGACGATGTCGGTGACCCGCTGGCTGTCCAGGTGGGGCGTGGTCGCGTACACCCCGTGGGCGTTGCCGATGGCAGGGGCGAAGACGTCGACGCCGGTGGCGTGCACGAACTCGACCACCGTCTTCAGCGACTGGACGTGCGCGGCCTCGTCGCCGGTCATCTCCTCGGTCCGCTTGAAGCCCTCGATCTCGCCCTCCACGTCAGCCCCGTGGCGGCGCGCCTCGGCGACCACCTCGATGCACTGGCGCTGGTTCTCCTCGACCGACAGCTTGCTGGCGTCGAAGAGCACCGAGCTCCAGCCCGCGGCGAGACACTCGCTGATCAGGGTGCGGTCAGGGCAGTGGTCGAGGTGGAGCGCGACCGGGACGGTGATCGTCTTGGTCATCTCGCGCCACATCGCGTACATCACCCCGACCCCGGTCATCACCACGTGCTTGGGCGAGGTCTGGACGATCACCGGTGAGCGCAGCTCCTCCGCTGCCGCCAGCACCGCCTCCATGGTGAGGTCGTTGACGACGTTGATCGCCGCCACCCCGTACCTCTCCTCGAAGGCCCGCTGGAGGATGGATTTCGTGGTTACGACAGGCATGTCTACACCTCCCGTTGGGATGCCGAGCTGCCGCCACCGGCCCGGCCGGCCATTGCCGGCCCGCCGGCGGCGAGGTCCAGGACCGCTCGCGCGTTGTCCTCGTCCACCACCAGGACGCTGATCACACCGGCCCGCAGCATCCCCAGGATCGCCCGCGGCTTCTCCGGCTCGCTGACCACCGCCACCACCGTCCCGATCCGGCGGAGGTGGTCCACGGTCAGCGCCACCAGCCGGTCCTGGTGGGGCGAGGCGACCGGCCTCCCCTCGATGTCCACGTAGTTCCCCAGCACGTCGCCGACCGCGCCCTGGCTGCGCAGCCAGGCGATCTCGTCGGTGGTCAGGCAGCCCGAGCGCACCATGGTGCAGCCGTCGTCGGTGCCGCCGATGCCGACCAGCGCCACCGTGGCCTGCGCCGCCCGGTCGAGGCTCTGGGAGATCGCCTCCTGGGCGAGCAGCTGGTCGCGGATCTCCCCGCTCTCCACGTAGGCGGGGGCGTAGAGGCTCACCGCCTCTCCCCCGCAGCCCGCGGCCAGGGCTCGGCAGATCTCGTTGGGGTTGGTCGGGGCGGCGACCCCCGGAGAGCCCCCCATGGCGCTGACGAAGGTGACGTCCAGGCGGCTGGGCGGCCGGAAGAAGCGCGGCACGGCGCCCACCGTGCGCCCGTGGCTCACGGCCACCACGCAGCCGTCGTGGAGGTGGCGCTCCAGGTACCGCGCCGCGCGCTGGGCGACGGCCTCGCGCTCAGCCTCCTGGTCGGCGCCGGCCGAGCAGACGATCGCGTCACTCAGACCGAAGGTCTCGCGCAGCTGGCTCTCTAGCTCCAGCCGGAGCCAGGGCGGCGCCTGGATGTGGATGGCGACGACGCCGGACCGCCGGGCGCGCTCGAGCAGCCGCTGGACCTTGGGCCGGGAGAGGGCAAACTCCGCCGCCAGCTCCTCCTGGGTGCGCTCGTCGACGTAGTAGCGCTGGGCGAGCCGTGCCAGGAGCTCGTACTCGTCCTGGCGCAGCTCCTCCCGCACGGTTCAGCCACCCCTTCACCTGGTGAGCAAATGCTCACTTGCGCACAGATTATCGGCGTTGCCATGCGCGATTGCAAGGCGAGAGATCGTCCCCGGGGTCAGCGCGCCGACCCGGGTCGGGAGCGGCCCGGGATCAGGCGGCCTCGAACTCCGCGGGGAGGTGGAGGGCCTCGGCGTGGGTGAGCCCCCACTCGCCGCCGATGAGACGCTCGGCCCACTCCAGGTCCTCGGGCAGGGGCAGGAGGGGCACCTGGTAGCGGTCGGCCATCCGCTCCGCCATCAACGAGCCGCCGAAGAGGACCACGATCTCGGCGCGCTGGCCGCGCCAGCCGCGGCTCCCGAGCTGCACGGTCCCGAAGCCGGCCACCACGGCACAGATCACCGCGGGCCCGCTGGGCCCGCACCAGGGGATCGGCCGGCCGGCCCGGTCCTCCTCCAGGCGCTGGACGTCGGCGTAGGCCCGCAGGCTGCGCAGATGGGCAAAGGCGTGGAACCCACAGCCGGTCCGCCCCACGTGCTGGGCCGGCGGCCCGCCGCACCCCGTGGTCCCGCAGCCCGCCACGTTCTCACCCCGGCCCCATACCGTGTCCATCACCCAGGAACGCAGACAGCCCCCGCCGCTCGCGGAGGCCCGGAAGACCCGGTAGCCGAGGACTCGCACCCGGCTCCTCTAGGCGGCGCCCACCCGCACCGGCACCTTCCTGGGCTCGCTCGGCTGCGGCTTGGGCTCCGGGTGAGAGAGCATCAGCGGCTCCTCGGCCGGCAGCTCCACGGTGCGCACCGGCTCCCCGATGTCGAGGCTGCGGATCACGGGCGCGTCCACAGCACCCCCCACCCTCTCCCGAGACGGGTGTGCGCCCAGCCCTAACCGGCTTCCCTCTCGGGCTCCGATCGCATCGAGGCTGCGCATGCGTCTAGCATCGCCGACGACTGCTCCCGAGTATTCGTGCTCCCAGCCCAAATCTCAGTCGTCGTCTTCGTCCACCCACTCCAAGGTGCGGGCGACCGCCTTCTTCCACTTGCGGTAGCGGCGCTCCCGGCTCTCGGGCTCGAGCCGGGGGAGCCACTCGGCGGCCTTGTGCCAGTTGGCCCGCAGGCTCTCCTGGTCGGGCCAGAAGCCGACGGCCAGCCCGGCGGCGTAGGCGGCGCCCAGGGAGACCGTCTCGGCCACGATCGGACGCACCACCGGCACCCCGATGAAGTCGGCGAGCAGCTGCATCAGCAGGTGGTCGGCGGTCATCCCGCCGTCTGCCTTGAGCACCCGCAGATCGGTGCCGGAGTCGATGTTCATCGCCTCCAGGACCTCGCGCGTCTGCCAGGCGGTCGCCTCCAGCACCGCGCGGGCGAGGTGACCCTTGGTGGTGTAGCCGGTGAGCCCGGCGATCACCCCCCGGGCGTCGGAGCGCCAGTGGGGGGCGAAGAGGCCGGAGAACGCGGGCACGACGTAGACGCCGCCGCTGTCGTCGACGGTCCGGGCCAGGGTCTCGATCTCCGCGGCGGTCGAGATCAGGCCGAGCTTGTCGCGGAGCCACTGGACTAGCGCGCCCGTGACCGCGATCGACCCCTCCAGCGCGTAGGTCGCCGGCTGGCCGGCGATCCGGCAGCCGACCGTGGTCAGCAGCCCGTGGGTGGACTGGACGATCCGCTCCCCGGTGTTGAGCAGCATGAAGCTGCCGGTCCCGTAGGTGCACTTCGCCTCCCCCGCGGCGAAGCAGGTCTGCCCGAAGAGGGCGGCCTGCTGATCCCCGAGCGCGGCGGCCACCGGGAGCCCGGCCAGCGCCCCCGAGGCCTCCCCGTACGGCTCGGAGGAGGCGTGGATCTCGGGCAGCATCGCCCGTGGGACCTTCATCGCCTCGAGCAGCTCGTCGTCCCATTCCAACGACCGGAGGTCCATCAGCAGGGTCCGGCTGGCATTGGTGACGTCGGTGACATGGCGGCCGGTCAGCTTCCAGATCAGCCAGGTGTCCATGGTGCCGAAGAGCACGTCGCCCTTCTCGGCGCCGTCCCGGGCCCCCTCGACGTGGTCGAGGATCCACTGGATCTTCGGCGCGGAGAAGTAGGTGGTGAGAGGGAGCCCGGTCTTCGCCCGGAAGCGGTCCTTGCCGCCCTCCCTGGCCAGCGCGTCCACGATCTTGTCGGTCCGGGTGTCCTGCCAGCTGATCGCGTTGTAGATGGGGCGGCCGCTGTGGCGGTCCCAGAGCATGGTGGTCTCGCGCTGGTTGGCGATGCCCAGGGCGGCGAGGTCGGCGAGCTTGAGGTCCGCCTTCTCCAGGGAGTCCGCCACCACCTCGAGGACGTTGGCGAGGATCTCCTCGGGGTCGTGCTCCACCCATCCGGGCCGGGGGAACAGCTGGCGGTGCTCCTTCTGGGCGACCGACACGATCCGCCCGCGCTCGTCGAAGAGCAGGCAGCGCGACGACGCCGTCCCCTGGTCGATGGAGGCCACGTAGGCATCCTTCACCATGCCATCTCTCCTCTGGCCTCGCTCCCCTGCGACGAGACCCACAGGGCTATGGCGGACGCTGTCACACCAGCCCGTTCAGCGTCACGGCAGGGTCGAGTCTCCGGGGCGGCTGGGCTGCTGTCAAGCCTCGAACGTGCCCGAAGCGGGGCGGCACAGAGCGTGGCTACCATGGGATCGCTCCCAGATCGCGCGAGATCGCCCGTGCCGATTCGCGCACGTAGGAGACCAGGTCGCTCCGCGGCGTCTGCGATTCGCAGAGCCGCTCCACCGGCCCGGAGATGGAGATCGCGCCGACGGTCTGCTCGCGCCGGTCGAGGATCGGGGCGGCAACCGACCCCTCGCCGTCGACCAGCTCGCCGATGTCCGCCGCCCAGCCGAGCCGCCTGGCCTGCGTGGCCGCGTGGCTCAGCCGCTTGGGGTCGGTGATCGTCGAGGGGGTGAAGCGGGTCAGGTCGTCGGGACCGAGCTGCGCGATCAGGTAGGGGTTGGCCGCCAGCAGGGTCTTCCCCATGGCGGTGGCGTGGAGGGGGAGCAGGGAGCCCACCTGGAGCACCTGGTAGCTGTCGTCGGGGCGGAAGACGTGGTGCACCACCAGCACCCGGGCGTCGTGGAGGGTGCCGATCCGCACCGCCTCGTTGGAGCGGGCGGCCAGCGAGTCGGCCCAGTTCAGGGCCCGGGTGCGCAGCTCGTTGCCGTCCAGGTAGCTGCTCCCGAGGTGGAGGAGCGCCGCACCCAGCTGGTACTTGCCGGAGTCGGCGTCCTTCTCCACGAAGCCGACCTGCT